>CAYUKP010000410.1:0-1509 GCA_964445335.1 uncultured Verrucomicrobiales bacterium | reverse complement strand
CGCCAATTGAGCAGATAACAAGCTTTCTTGAGCGGATACAAGCTCTTCGTTTTTAATAGCTATTTTCTCACGTAAATCCTCAAGTACTGCTTGTTTTTCCTCCAAAAGTAGCTTGGCTCTAGCTAATGCATTAAAAGCACTCAACTTTGCAGCTACCGCACCTGCGCACACAAGAGGGCCGCCTACACATGCAATTAGAGCCGTTGTTGCTGCCGCATATAAGCCTGCGTTAATATTGACCTGTGTTTGCGCAGTCTCCACTGCCTGAATGGCTCCGGGAAGAGCATCATTTAGCTCTTCAAGTGAAGATTGTATGGTAGACACTAATTTCTTGTACGCAACAACAACTTCTTGCTCAGGCAAGCAATCACAGGGAGGTGGGTTAGCCCCATTGGTTACTAAAGATAGTATAATTATGGCGGTAATTATTTTTTTCATAGTTTTTATTTATATCTTGCTATAACATCCCCTTTGTAAAGTATCGAGTTCCTATGGCAATTAGAATGAGATAATGGGGGAACAATATAGCGTAATGCAGCATAACCTTTCATAGTAAAGTCTTTAGACTTCACCTCTATTGTGACATTCCCATCATCAAATGTCACTCCTCCAATAAATATCTCACTCACAACACTCAACCCCTGTGTATCACAGTCCAATACCAAAGGCATTTGCCAAATTTCAAATAATTTATCCTTCTCATAAACAGTAAGTCCTGTTTTAACGCCTGAACGTAGGCGATTGTATAAAACAGGAACAGTATTAAGAATTGAACCACTGATAGTAGAAAATGCGATTAGACTATCTTCTGATGAACTAGGAGTGATGCGAATATTGTTATTCCCACTCATGTAAGGAGCGATAGTCTCATCATGTAAAAATGTAAGACTGGAATCGAAGTCAATCTCCCAATCTCGAGGATGATCTACCATTGCTACGGTTGGCTCGATACTAGGGGCTGTCACTACTTCTACAGTAAAGGTGTTACCCTCATAGGCGATTGTATAAGTCCCAGCTTCGTTAAAAGGAACTGCGCCTTCTGCTTGATATACTCCGTCAATCGTCGCGTTTTGTGATAAATAGATGCTATCTCCTACTCTGATCTGGAGGTCTTTACTAAAGGTTGCGGGATCGATAGGTTGCCATGTTAAGGAGATTGTCTCGGTGAGAGTGCCTTCGTAGGTGTTTGTGAGCGTGGTGGTTGCTCCTACTGTAAGTGGAACATCTGCATACCAGCGGGCATTCGGAAGAGCATTTATGGTCTCGGTAGAGGTCATGAAGTCGAGGTGTTCGACTTTGCCTTGGATACAGGCTGGGGAGGTGTAGGAGGTGATCTGGGTTGCATCTGCTCCGTTGACTCGTTGGAGGCGGATTTCTTCCCAGTCTGGGGTGCTGTTACGGTTGACGTCTGCACCCGTCGCATCCTTGAGCGTGATGGCATCTATGCTGACGCGGCGGAAGTTGTAGGAGTTATCGACAAAGAGGGTGAGGGTGTAGGTTTCGCCACGG
>CAYUKP010000409.1:0-1519 GCA_964445335.1 uncultured Verrucomicrobiales bacterium | reverse complement strand
CTATGGTTTTCTTTCTGAAAACGCTGAATTTTCTCAAGTTTGTAGAGATTATAACATCAAATTTATTGGTGCATCTCCAGAGATGATTCAATCTATGGGAGATAAAGCCACTGCCAAAGACACCATGAAAAAAGCAGGTGTACCTACTATACCTGGATCTGACGGTTTGTTGGACAGTGTAGAGCAAGGCATCGAACTGGCAAACAAAATCAAATACCCTGTTATCATCAAAGCTACAGCTGGTGGTGGTGGTAAAGGGATGAGAATTATCAATAGCGAGGAAGAATTTCAAAAAGCTTGGGATTCTGCAAGACAAGAAGCAGAAGTATCTTTTGGTAACAATGGTATGTATCTTGAAAAATTTATCGAAGAGCCAAGACACATCGAAATTCAATTGATCGGTGATAAATTTGGAAATGTAAGCCACTATTCCGAAAGAGATTGTTCCATACAGCGAAGACATCAAAAGCTTGTAGAAGAAACTCCCTCTCCTATCATTACCGAAGAAATACGTAAAAACATGGGAGAAGCTGCCAAAAAGGGAGCAAAAGCCATCAAATACGAAGGTGCTGGTACCATTGAGTTTTTGGTAGATAAATACGGTGATTTTTACTTCATGGAAATGAATACTCGTATCCAAGTAGAACACCCTATTACAGAAGAAGTTACAGACTCTGATCTCATAAGAGAGCAAATATTAGTAGCCGCAGGAGAAAAAATAGAAGATGGTAAAGACTATTTCCCTCTTCGTCATTCGATAGAGTGCCGTATCAATGCAGAAGATCCGAAAAATGATTTCAGACCTTCACCCGGTAAAATCACTTCATTGAATCTTCCAGGTGGTCAAGGTGTAAGAGTAGATACACACGTATATGCTGGCTATACCATTCCTCCTCACTACGACTCTATGATAGCAAAGGTGATCGTAAGAGCCGCTACTAGAGAACAGGCTATCATTAGAATGAAAAGAGCTTTAGGTGAATTTCATATAGAAGGAATAAAAACAACTATCCCGTTTCATATTCAATTGATGGATAACGAAACGTTCCAATCGGGACATTTCACTACTGCTTTCATGGATAGCTTTGAAATGAAGCCTTGTTAAAACAACTATTTATCTTGACAAAAATGCTTTACAAAGACCAAGTCCCTGTAAAGCATTACTTAGAAAAAGAGTAAGCTATTCATTAGTTTACTCTTTTTTTTGTTAATACACTTTATTGTAAAAAATTAATTTCACTTATAGAAGGCTTTGCAAAGCCCTCTTCTACTTTGTCATCTTAGTTCTACTTTACGAAGTTGAGAATAAAGTTCCTTTTTTATGCGTTAGGGATAGAAGCCATGTGCTCCCCCCGCAGTCTGGCTAGTTACTAAACTGACCTTTATGAGGTCAGTTCTTAACGTAACTACCTCCTTTTTTGACCCCAAAGGGCAAAAAAGATACAGCGGATAGCCCGACCCAAAGGGAAACGCCCTAACTTCATAAAATAGAATTAGAAAAACTTAGTTTAAAAACCAA
>CAYUKP010000408.1:0-1543 GCA_964445335.1 uncultured Verrucomicrobiales bacterium | reverse complement strand
CTCTTCATACCCTCTTATCATCAAAATAATTCCCCATCAGGCAATGAAAAAGAGCAACCCCAATCGCCCCTGAAGCGCTCTTTGTCTTGATTTATGGCCAACTCAAAAGAAATTCTATTCTTCTGAAATCAAATCATGTTATAGCTCAACCATGCCAAGTCACGTAGACGCATACTCTCAATTTAAGCTACTCAAAGACACACTCGCATCCTCAATCAAAGGTCAGGACCGTAAAATAGATTACATTCTCGCATGCTACTTTACCCAGCAGCACCTCCTCCTTGAAGATTACCCAGGAACAGGAAAAACCACCTTGGCTAAGACCCTCGCGCGTCTTATTAATGACTCCTCCTTTAAGCGTGTCCAATTCACTCCTGACTTACTCCCCTCTGACCTCACCGGTATCAGCATTTTCAACCCTTCAGAGCAAAATTTCACCTTTCATGAAGGCCCGCTCTTCTCGGATATCGTTCTGGCCGATGAAATCAACCGAGCCTCTCCCAGAACGCAATCCGCGCTCCTAGAGGCCATGGCGGAACGACAAATCACTGTCGAAGGTATTTCCCACTCTCTGCCCGAACAATTCTTTGTCATTGCAACCCAAAACCCCGCCGACTTTCGAGGCACCTACCCCTTACCTGAAGCCCAAATGGACCGCTTCGCCCTCCAGTGCTCTCTCGGATACCTCACTACCGAGGAAGAACTTGCCCTCTTATCCAGTAAGCTCACCCCTCACCAACACAACGAAAACTGCGCCCCCTTAAACATTCATCGCGAAGACATCCGTAATGCCATTGACGCAGTACACCTTGCCGATGAGGTCAAAAACTATCTCGTCGCCCTGATCTCGGCCTCTAGAGGTCACCCAGAACTCTCTCTCCCTCTCAGCCCAAGAGCCACCATCGCTCTCGCCAAGCTTGCTCAAGCGCTCTCATTCTTTGATCAAAAAGAATACGTCTCCATTGCTGCGATCAAAGAGCTCGCTCCCCTTGTGCTCTCGCACCGCATCACTCTCAAAAATGCGAAAGCTAATCAACATCAGGAAAAAGTACAGTTCATTAAACGCCTCGTAGAGTCCTGCGCCACGCCCAAGTAAACCGTCCGAGCAGCACTCCGAGCAATGCAGTCCAAAAGTAGGCTTGGGGGGCACATATGAGAATGCGCTACGGTCGGCTCAAAAAGAACTCTACTCTATAAGGCAAAAAGAAAGTCTAGGCTGAGATCTGCGTTAATATAATACAGCAACGCAATCGTCCCTCCTAATACTAAGAAGATCAATCCAACTAGGAAAATATTTAAACAACCTGCCATCTCCCTTCTTCCTAACAACTTTCTCATCTGAATGCAACCCCTGCATCCGCTTTAAACCTCCCCTCGAGGAGACCTAAATTTCACCACAAAATCCAACTTATTTTAAACTCTTCAAGCAATTGCAAAAAACCGTATGTTTTTGCTTGCAATAGTTCATCTCCGTGGTTAGCTTCCCCTCCCACCAAGCAAGAATGCACGGATAGCTCAGCGGTAGAGCAGTTGGCTTTTAACC
>CAYUKP010000407.1:0-1545 GCA_964445335.1 uncultured Verrucomicrobiales bacterium | reverse complement strand
GGCGAAAGAGTTGCTCTTCATTGAAAAAATATCAGATGCTATTGCTGAGGAGTAAATGATGAAAGTCAAATAGTAAACTCCATCATGATGAGGTAGTATGATGAAACGTTTTTACCACGAATGAACACGAATCTTCACGAATGTTGATACTAATTTTTTCCTAAATTTTGTAACATAAATGCTTTGGGCTCAAGGTGTTGAAAATCTTTTCGCCAACGGCGATACGTATAACGAGCCTGGGGTTAGGACGAACTCAACGAGCTCGGGCTTACCCTAGGGAAAAGTGGATAAAAAACAAAAGGTGCGAACCAATGATTATGTCCAACAAAACAAGCTCTCCAGAAGCACCCGCAATAAACCCAGCATTATGATAGCCAAAACATTCGTGAAGATTCGCGTTCATTCGTGGTAAAAATGAATACAACTAGCTGGAATTTACCATTCACCAGTTACTATTTACCATTCCCAAACCATTCACTGTTCCAATTTCAAAAAGTTTCGACCTCGATAAGGATACCTGCTACCAAGGTGCAACGAAGCATTTTTAAACAATGGAAGCAGGGAAGATTCATAGAATAGTAGTGAGCGTTTTGATGTGGTTATTGTGGTGTTGGCTCCTCTTAGGTGTCGCTGTGTTACTGACTTTTGCCTATATGCCGGCTCCTGAGTCTCAATTGTGGATGTTAGGGTTTAACTGGTGGATTGTATTGGCTGTGCTACTAGCGGTTCCGTTAGGGCTTAGGTTTGGGGTGGTGCCGCGTTTTCGAAACCCTTGGTGGATTTTCCTCTTTTTCTGTATATCTTTGTTTTTAAGCTACTCAGTTTCAGTGATTGGAATGTTTGCACTACTCCACGGGCAACAGGTCTATATTCTAGCTGGAGTGGTCAGTATCTTTCTTTTCTGTCCTCAATGGATGTTGGCTAAGCCAAAGCCTATCCAAGTAATAGAGGATGAAAATGAGTAAATCTTAGCAATTGTCTCCTGAAATGTATTTGTGGTCATACGAAGACTGTAGGCACTACCCGGGTTTGAATCTTTCTGGTTCTCCAGGGGAGTGGATAGAGATGCTTAGCCATCTGAAAACTTACGGTAAAGTGTCGATTGCTTTGTCGAAACCCACCCGCGATGTGTTCGAGAAGACAGGGTCAAAAGCAAAGGCTAAGGCGTTTACCAAGTGGGTGATCATGCTTAAGCCTGATGGTGATTCTACAGGATTCTCTTTTGATAAAGGTGTTGTATGCTTAGATATAGAGGAACAGAGTTTCGCAGAATTCGAGCGTGTATTTAACGCTTATGCCTCAGGTGAATCTGACTTCTGTTGGCAAGGTGCACAATTAAATCTTTGGTTCTGGTATTAGTCTTGAAGTCGGTATTGGTTTCGTAGAATCTCAATAGCTTTAAGCTGAGGTTTCGAATGATGGTTGGCATCAACTTGTTCCAATAAAATAAAGGAAAGGGAAGTATCATTTATTAGTGGAGGATGCTAAAGGTTATGATGGGATTGCGAACGAACTTTCTCATCTAGAATTTGAGGTAGTCTAAGT
>CAYUKP010000406.1:0-1546 GCA_964445335.1 uncultured Verrucomicrobiales bacterium | reverse complement strand
AGCCTAAGTTACTGATCTATTCGACACCTTTCTTCCGAGGTTTGATTGCTGAAAATGGTGAGAAAGCGATTGAAGAAGTCCAGAAAGGTGAGAAAGTCTGGGCATACAATGGACAGACAGAGCAATGGGAATTGCATCCAGTTCTCACTACTATGCAGCGCCACTATAGCGGTGAGGTCGTGACTGTTAAAGTCAGGAACGAAAAAATTGAATCTACGATAGATCATCCATTTTGGGTTGTTGAGGGGGTAGACCTAAGTAATCGAAATCTGGCGAAACATATTTCGGTTGAGGAGCAACAAAGCGCTACTGGTGGTAGGTGGGTTGATGCTGGAGATCTTATTATTGGAGATCTGCTAACAACACGTAGTGGTACTCTCGAACCAGTTGTCTCGCTTACGAAGAATAAACGACGGGTTGAGGTGTTTAACCTTAACGTTGATGAGCTACAAACCTATAGCGTTACAAAATTTGGGATACTTGTTCATAATCGCGCCAATTTGGCAAATGGAGCCAGTATAAGGCTTCGAAGAGGTGTTGAAAATATCGAGGAACTAGGTTCTTTCAGTGCTGCGCGTAACGCCGCTCGTGGGCGAGCAAATCTTGGAGACGATGCTGTGGATTTTGTTCAAGAGCTTGGACCGCTTAAAGGGCAAGTGTCTGGTAGAATGAGCCCTGATGGTCTTCGTGGTTGGCGGGTAGATTGGGATGATGTGAAGGGTTTTCATGTCAATTGGTGGGATCGAACAGGTGGCAATAAGCGAGGAAGTTGGCTATATGGAGCGATAAAAGTTCCAAGTAAATCTTATGGAGACTTCGGCGAGCTTCTGTCTCACTTCCCCAAATGATTAATATGAATTATCTTAAAACAGCACCTATAAATCATGCATTATCAGAAGGATTGGCTGAGCCAATCGAATATCTATCGAGCAAGTTTGAACGTTTTTATGAAAATTTAATTCTAAAGAAGTCTGGTGGAATTGAATGGGATTCGTATGCTGCGGTGGAAACAGTAGATTGGAATGATTTAGAGGATGACGTTCTTGTGAAATGGGCTCGAAACCTGACTATTGGTCAGCATGATTATGTTGTATTGTGGCTGAACAGCACAACGCCGTGCTTAGTGATGCCATTTGATTGGGGCGTGGCAAATTTTGATTATATGGTTCGACATGCACCAGGTCAGCGGTATTTATTTGGTGCAGACAAAAAGCGTAACAGCTGGGATGTTAGTTTTGAAAATATCTTGGAGTATGATGGAATATCACATTTGACAGGAGTTACTAGTGAACTTATTAGAAAATAAGCAAGTATTCATTTGGGTCATCATTTGGGTCAGGTTATTCGTAGAGTAGGCGGAGTCTAAGCCCCGCCCCTCATCAAACCGTGCGTGCGGATCTCCCGCACACGGCTTTCCGATGGCAATAAAAATGCCTGTCCCTTTATAAAGAAAAGACTTGTTTTTTCGTTCCCGCTCGTTACCTTTTTCTTATGCGTCGCCCTCGTATCTTAGCTCCGAAAGGTCATAAAACCGCTTTTTACCATT
>CAYUKP010000405.1:0-1549 GCA_964445335.1 uncultured Verrucomicrobiales bacterium | reverse complement strand
TTTACAATTCGCCACTGAGTTCAGGTTTCACTTTAATATTCTGCCGAGTGATTTATTACTTCTCCTTGTTCATTAAATAATTAGGTAATTGTTATGTCAGCTTCCTCGTCGGACCCCTTTGGACTAGATCAAATCTACTACGCTGCTGCGGACTCTCAAGATACTCAATCTTCAGTCCTCACCCCGTCTTATACAGACCTGAAGAAGTCGATGTCATTTGATCAATTCTCTCCCCCGGTTCTTATAGGAAAGGGAGCTGTTAAAGAAGTATTTCGAGCCTTTGATCGGAGAATTATGAGGGATGTAGCCATTGCGCGCCCCCTCGATTCTCTGCCTCCTGAATTTTATGAACTTTTTGTTTATGAGGCAAAGCTTAATGCCAGTTTAAGTCACCCTAACATTATAAAAATTTATTCGTTAGATTTGGATGAAGATCTACGCCCCTTTTTCACGATGGACCTTAAGAGTAATAAGACGCTTAAAGACTTCATCGATACAGAGCCTTCGTTCTCCTCCCGCATAAATGTCTTCTTAAAGATTTGTGACGCTATTTCATATGCCCACTCCAAAAGTATTATCCACTTAGACCTTAAGCCCGAAAACGTCCAATGTGATGAGCATGGAGAAGTGTTAGTCTGTGATTGGGGGCTGAGTAAACTAATCGATGATACAGAATGTCATAACTTCGATCTCCATGCCTCCCTTTTTGAAAATCAAAGTACCACACTCTACGGAGAAATCAAAGGTACTCCTGGATACATGGCACCAGAACAAATCATTCCTGGAGCACTTAAAGATCAGCGTACTGATCTCTACGCTCTTGGTTGCTTACTCTATTTCATCTTTATGCAGTCAGCCCCATATTCAGGCTCGGTACAAGAGATCATTGAGCAGACCAAAGATGGTCAACTGAGTTCCATCAAAGAAGACCTTAAATCTCACAATATTCCCAAAGGAGTCCAAGCTATTATCTTAAAGCTTCTTTCTACACCTGAGAATCGTTATCAAGATGTTTTAAGCCTCAAGGCTGATGTACAGCGCGTCCTGCACGGACATATTCCATCAGCAGAACAACCTTCTCTTTTGCGCCTAGCGGCCTCCTTTGCTAAGCGTCACCAACTCAAACTGAATATTGTTTTACTCGCCATTATTTCAGTATTATTGCTCTCATTATCGCTATTTCGTGCTCAGCAGGAACTCTCTTTGTCCCAACATAATAATGTCAGACTTCGAGAGGAAAATACCAACTTTAAGGAGTTTGACGACAGTCTCTCACTCTCCCGCATCGCTACTTCGCAAAAATTAGGTGAAGCTGCACAGATTATCATGACGGATCCTAGAACTGATCATTATGTAAAACATATCGAGCAAGCAAACGCCCTCTTGGAAAAAGCGTTAGAATTAAACCCTGATTCCAAGCGCTCGCTCAAAACACAAATGCAATGTGCACTGATTCAACTTAATATAACGCAAGCAATGGAGATTAGAAAAAGTTGTCAATACTCAGGGTATGATGACATGCTCCAGCGCTTTGAACACTTCCAGCATT
>CAYUKP010000404.1:0-1564 GCA_964445335.1 uncultured Verrucomicrobiales bacterium | reverse complement strand
ACTTCTCCCTAGAAGTCCTCACTCATGAACTCACTCACCTCATGATGGATGACTATATCGGAAGCACTCCCGCATGGTTCATTGAAGGTGCCGCCGAATACGCCTCGTGCTTCCCCATCATTAATGGATCACTCAAATCAAGTGGCCATTTTAAGAAGGCTCAAGAATACCACGCAAAACACGCCCGCTTTAGCAAAGGAATTCAGTTTTCAGACGTCTTTAACCTCTCTCTAGAGGACTGGCAAGATGGGGTCCTCCCCCATCGAGACTACCCTTCTTCAGAACTCGCAAAAGCCCGCATCGCTGGCTTCTACCACCGCGGATTTCAGCTCTGCTACTATTTCCTTCACAAGGATCAGAAAACTACTAAAAGATTTCTAAGATACCTCTCTGCCCGAAGAAATGCTGGGGTCAGAGTCCAAGAAAACTTTGCCAAATATGGAACCATCATCGATGAATATGAACGCGCTTGCGATCGATATAATGACTCCCTCACCAAACTCGCCAACAAGCATAATGTCCCTCTCGTAAGAGACCCTTCCACTGGCGAACCGGCATACCACTTCCCCTCTTCCATCGAGATCCCACCTCCTCCAAGTGAACCCGTTCTCCCGGAGAGCACTTCCTTCGAACTTCAAGAACACGGATCATTGGACCTACTCATCCCTTCTGGCATGACTGAGGATGAGCTCATGCAAGATATCCAAGACTTTCTCACCAAGAGTAACCTCTTCTAGTCGCCTTACATTTCTGCCCCCACACTCTCAAATCGTGTAAAAATTCCTCTCTCGGCAGCGCTCACTCCTCAATAATACCAGAATTTTTTCTGCGTTTGTAATATACGCACAAACTGCAATTTCATAACCATTCTCCTCAAAAAATTATAGCCATTTCATTTTCGTCTGCTTTACTGCTCAGCGACATGACAATCACTGAAGAACTATTAGTCTTAGCTCACGATCTCGGTAAAGAGGAACGCGCTCTCGCAATCCTTGGAGAAGGTAACGTGAGTGGCGACCTTGGCGACGGTACTTTCCTCGTTAAGGCCTCAGGTACATCTCTCGGAACTCTTTCTGAAGAAGGACTCTCAAAGGTCTCCTTCGATAAGGTCAATGCCTTCCTTGATAAAGAAGGTCAAACTGAAGAGGACGTTGAATCTGGTCTCATCGATTCTCTCGCCGACCCTTCTCACAAGAAGCCTTCTGTCGAAACATTCCTTCACGCTCTCTGTCTTCAAGAAGAAGGCGTCAACTTTGTAGGACACACTCACACTACGTCTGTTCTTTCTATCCTTGCTTCCAAAGAAGGGGCGAAGCCTTTCGCGCGTCACCTCTGCCCTGACTGTATCGTTGTCTGTGGTCTCCACGTCGCTGTGATCCCTTACGTAGATCCAGGCCTCCAACTCGCATACGAGTTCAAGAAGACCCTCTCAAACTACCGCGAAAAGTATGGTAAAGCGCCAAAAGTTGTCCTCATTGAAAACCACGGTCCTGTTTCTCTTGGTAAAACATCAAAAGAAGCCTTCAACATCATGCTCATGCTCGATAAGTGGGCTAAGCTCATC
>CAYUKP010000403.1:0-1587 GCA_964445335.1 uncultured Verrucomicrobiales bacterium | reverse complement strand
ATCCCCTAACCAATACTGCTCCGACTCCAGGGAGAAGTGCGCATAAGCGGTCACCGCGGCCGGTACGAGGCAGATAATATTCCCCACGAATGGAATGACTCCTAAGATCGCCAGTGAGATCCCGATAAGAATAGCAAATGGGTGCCCAAAGAACTTTAACACCAGCCCCACTAAAAACCCGTCTATCACTGAGACCAGTAACTGACCTCTAAAGAAGGCGATCAAATAATCATTAATCTCAGAAACGACTGAGACGACCTCATCCTTAAATTTAGATGCTCTTAACGGAACAAACTTTTGCCAGTTCTCCTGAATCTTCACGCTCTCCTTCAAGAAAAAGAATAAATAGATCGGCACCATGACAAAGCCTAAGGCGTACCCTAAGATGCCGAAGAATTTGCTCGTCCCTCTGGTGATGGCCCCAACCATTCGTTGCAATACAATAGGGCCATTCTTACTAGCAAACTCGATGATAGAATCCGCAGACAAGAAATCTTGAAACGCTACAGGTGCCTCCTCAGGTGCAACTTCCTCCGCTTTGGGCACGACGATCGCACCATTACTCATGTGTTGCCGCAGGAGATCACTCATATCTGGCACTTCTATGACTTGGTTCGTCTGCCCGATCTGGTCCATGTTGATCCCTGAATCATCCTGTTGCACCACTTTTGGCTCCTCCTTTTGAGGAAGCATCTTACGAAGCCCCTCTGGCAATAATTGCACAATAAATTCCATCTCTCCTACCTCTTGCACCATCATCTTCCCCTTCTCTAGATACTCTTCACTATTGTCGCTGAGCTTCTTGATCTGATTCCCCAATGGTACTGCGATCATCCAAGAAAATGCGACTATCCCTAATGCCGTCACCAAAAAGACACTCAAGATCGCCTTCACGCGACTCAATTTTCGCCGCTCTAGCCACGATACTACTGGCTCAAAGAGATACGCCATAATACCAGCTACCGCCAATGGTACTAATACAGGCTGTAAATACGCCAACACTTCACCCGTCAGCCAGATCCCCGCCACCATCAAACAACCGAGTGACGCGATCGCAATTGCGGTCAACGCATTATACCAAACTTTTTTCTGAAAATCAGACGGATGCATACGATCATCATTATCTCCTAACTCCTCCAATGTATACAAAAATTTTCCCGGAAATGGGTTCCACTCATCTCCCTCTCTTCATACCATTTCCAATGTCATGCTGAGACAAATCCCCCCCCACTTCCCATATCTCATCAGCTTGGTGATATCATGATTACCTTTCATCAATAAAGCAATATAGGCCAAAAAACCTTCATAGTTGCTCAGTTCCTCAACTTCAGCTTACGATTCTCTAAGCCCTTCAATATACTATACTTTAAGTAAAAAGTGATCTTAGGAACACACAAAAATAAGCTAATTGTTCAATTTCCATTCTAAACACTGCTCAAAGAACAAAAATGAACAACAAAAATCACCAATCTTATCATTATCCAAAAAAAAGGTTTACATATTAATAGAAAAATGGAACATTTAACGGCTAACTCTATGTATAAAGCACTATTAAATAGTTGGATCAAAAAGAAGCGTATTCAAAGG
>CAYUKP010000402.1:0-1590 GCA_964445335.1 uncultured Verrucomicrobiales bacterium | reverse complement strand
TAACAGCCATATCTCCTATAGATGGGAGATACAGATCTAAAACAGAAAGTTTAGCACCTTATTTCTCAGAGTATGGACTCATCAAGTATAGAGTAAAAGTAGAAATAGAGTATTTTATAGCCTTAAGTGAAGCAGGTCTTCCTCAACTACCCTTATTGACGAGTCAACAGGTTGAGCGACTAAGAGAAATAGTAATCAATTTTTCTGAAGGTAGTGCACAAAAAATAAAAGACACTGAAAAAATCACTAATCACGATGTCAAAGCAGTAGAGTATTTTGTAAAGGAGTGCTTAGACGATATGGGACTTGGTGAGTATAAAGAATTTGTACATTTTGGGCTTACCTCACAAGATATCAATAATACATCTTTTCCTATGATGCTCAAAGGATCAATGGAAAATGTTATTATCCCCTTTATCCATACACTCAACAATCAGTTGTCGGATCTTTCTACAGCATGGAAAGACGTTCCTATGTTAGCACGTACGCATGGGCAGCCTGCTTCACCTACAAAGCTAGGCAAAGAGATAGCTGTTTTTTGTGAAAGGATTAACCAACAATTGGGGCAGCTAATAGAGATACCATATTCTGCCAAGTTTGGAGGAGCAACAGGAAACTTCAATGCTCATCATGTAGCCTATCCAAAGAACGATTGGGTAAAGTTTGCCAATCAGTTTGTAGAAGAAATATTACAATTGAGCCGTTCGCAGTTCACTACTCAGATAGAGCATTATGACAATATGGGGGCTCATTTTGATGCCTTGAAGAGAATCAATACTATTCTTATTGATCTTTGTCGAGACTTTTGGCATTATATCTCTATAGAGTATTTTACTCAGAAGGTAAAGAAAGACGAAATAGGTTCTTCGGCTATGCCGCATAAAGTAAATCCGATAGACTTTGAAAATGCAGAAGGGAACTTTGGTATTGCCAATGCCTTATTTGAGTTTTTATCTGCAAAGCTTCCTATCTCACGTCTTCAAAGAGATTTGACGGACTCAACGGTACTCCGTAATATAGGTACTGCTTTAGGGCATTGTCTTATAGGTTTTCAGTCCTTATCCAAAGGACTAAACAAAATTAGCTTGAATGAAAAAGCCTTAGCTAAAGACTTGGAAGAAAATTGGGCTGTAGCAGCAGAAGCAATACAAACTATCCTTAGAAGAGAGGCTTATCCAAACCCTTATGAGAGCTTAAAAGCGTTGACAAGAACAGGGGAAAGAATAGACAAAGAAGCGATACAGGCTTTTATTGAAGGCTTAGATGTTTCTGATAGTGTTAAAGAAGAGCTAAGAGCGATTACACCATCAAACTATACAGGAGTGTATTAATTATAAGCAGGCTTTGTAAAACCTAAGTTATGCAAAGCCTGCTACAAGAGTGTTGTCATAGTGCAACCATTATCAAAGATAGGCATAAGACGAAAGAGGTTAGATTCTTATGTCTTAATTTTAGAACCTCAACCCTCTTTAATCTCTTCACGCATACGGGTTCGTCTCTTAAAACTGACTAATGTCTATTTTCTTAACGCTTCCCGCCCTCCTTAATCTTTAATCTCTAATCCTTAATCTTAACACATTAATTATCCTC
>CAYUKP010000401.1:0-1591 GCA_964445335.1 uncultured Verrucomicrobiales bacterium | reverse complement strand
TGAGACAATCGAATCTCTGATTGATAGGTTTAATAGGGGTCAGGTCGGGACTCGTAATTAAATAGAGGGACAGACAAGCGCTACACTCTATGTTAAAAATGGCTTTATGCACGGCAACTATACGTTGCGTGTTCTATTACCACGGATGCCGAAAGAAGAAGCCGAGAAGTATGCCGCACACCTTGCACCTCTGGAGTAAGCTAAAATATAGTTATCAATGTTCAAGAAAGCGTCTTGCTCAGAAGTTGGTTTGGG
Source organism: uncultured Verrucomicrobiales bacterium (assembly GCA_964445335.1). Lineage (GTDB taxonomy): Bacteria > Verrucomicrobiota > Verrucomicrobiia > Verrucomicrobiales > Akkermansiaceae > WTJZ01. The sequence continues at coordinate 1,336 of CAYUKP010000401.1, read as the reverse complement.
GGGATATTAAATAAAGTCATGAGGCATATCATGGGTTCATCTTAATTCAAAAAAATGCAGAGTCTGAAAACTATAATACTAGGCTCATTATTATGCGCCCTATCCTCGACTACTGTGGGCTGGATAATTTACTGCGGTTTAGAAGCCACAAGTGTGCAAGGGTATGAATTCAAAGGTCATCTTATCCTCATGGTTTTCGGTCTGGCCCTTTACCCTGTGCTCTTTGCATTTTGCTTTGTCATACTGATTCCTCTTTCTGCAATTTCGTTCCTACTTAAAAAAGCTAATTTTACACATAAAACAGGATTAATTTTGTTCACCCCGCTTACTCTTATACTATCCCTTTCTTATTTACTGATGTTCAAATCACTAAACACGATATCATACAATAGTGCGCGAGATAAAAAAATTTCCCACATAACTCATATTGGTGCTGCCACCTCTTGTGGAATCACTTTGGCCCTTTACTATAGACCAAGCAAGAACCGCCCACGCTCAAGGGTGTTGCAGAGAGACAGACAAGCGCAATAGCAGTGGGCGAGATTTGAGACAATCTCACATTCGTGCTGCAGTCTCGTATTGCATCACGTTACTCGTTTATCAATGAGCAAGAAGCACTCAGGCTTAGAGATTCATTCCCCCTCGAAATATTTCTTTTGTTCAATTCGCCCTTGGTTAAGTGGGGTTAGACTGATAAGTTTTACCAAAATTAGACTATGAAAGCTAAAATTAAGTGCTCCCATTGTGGATCTGAAATGACAAATATGAATATTGATTGGGGAAGGAAACAGTTCTGGTGGACTCTTCCTTTTATGTTTCTTGGTTTTTTACCTATGATAAAAATGACTTTCTTCAAAGGAGATATAACAAAAGACCTTTCGATCAGTAATGTAGAGACTCGTGTAGTAGGGTCATCGCTTGAAATCGTTGGATTAATCACCAACAATGGTAATCATGAATGGTCAAGCATTACTGTAGAAGCAGAGTTTTTCGATTCTTCTGGAGCCTTTGTAGACGAAGCAAGTGAATACCTCAGATCGGATATTAGAAGCAAACAGGAAGAGCACTTTAAAATAGTGATTACAGAACCCCATTCTCAAGTCCTCTCTTCATCAATTAATCCTAAACTAAAAATTGCGGGAGGTCACAGTAATCTATTCTAAACTCGTTTATACAAATTAGCTGGAAGTAACCACTGCTTCTCTCATTTGGGGCGCTGCTACACGACGTAGCAACTTTCTCTCTATTGTTTACAGCAGTAAATATTTTTAACCAATATAGGGGGCGCAGATCGCCCCTTTGACAAGCCCTTACTCTACGACTTGCTCTCGAACCT
>CAYUKP010000400.1:0-1603 GCA_964445335.1 uncultured Verrucomicrobiales bacterium | reverse complement strand
GCTGAAGAGAATACGATAATACATGAGAACGTCTGGAAAAATCTACCGAACAAGACACCTCACTAGCTCATCCCCCTCCGCAGAAGGCTTATGAAAGGCAACTAGATTAAGCTAATAAAAAAGCCATATTCGTCCTAAAAACATAAACAAACCCACCAAAAAATAAAGTAAAATAACAAGAAAACAATAACTAGGAAGGACAAAAAGACAAGATTCTTGAGAAAATTTAAAATGAATCTCACCTCAACAGAAGCAACCAATCACTTAACAAAAGGCTCTGTATTCACACGTGCGACAAGTCCCGTAAATGCCTTAAAGTGCACAACATAAATCTCTTCCTGACTTTTCAAAGTTGATTTTACAGTGAAAAACCGACAAGTAAGGCTCGAAAAAAGCGCTTGCCTAACTGACGTATACCCCTCAAATAAGTGCGCCTCCACGACCTTCTCAACATTTCCATTTCTGAAGTAAATATGAGCTCTAATAGCTCTCTCTCCTGCGATCTTTTGCCAAATTGATAAAACCAAAGAGTAGAGAACAAAACTGCCTGCAAAGATTATAAACAGGAGACTATTCATGTCTTTTCATTAGCCTTGTAAGACTGATAATTAGCAAACTCCCAGTTAAAGCGCTTGGACAAAGATCTCGAAATATCACTCCAATGTTCCCCCTGACAATTCTCCAACACCGTCTTTACTTCAGCCATCACATTCTCCCATGAATAAGGACTCACTATAAGAGGATTAGTCAATATTTGGTTACTCACTTTAAATACCTTCATTGCTTGAGGAGTCAGAACATCAACATAAAATAAGTCTGCTCCATCTTCATTCGGCAAACCAATATGAAGACATAGGGTATAATAAACATCCTCATCCTCTTGAGGTTGCCACTCATCAATAGGATCAAGGTCTAAACAATCAAACCCTTTTAGTTGTGGTGTCATCATAAGAATTCCATGCTAACATTTACACAAACAAATTTGGCGACGGAAATGTTCCCTTTCTTTGCAAAACCTCCTCTGACCAATCATTCTTTAAGATAAGTTCGGAACTAGAGATCCCCGAATCAGATATTGAATGCACTTCAATAACTGACACCCCACACAATGTCTCTGCAAAGTAATGTAAGGTTTCCTTATCAACCCAAAAAACACTCAAAGCTCCTTCCTCAAGTGTGTAATCCACTCCTGACCAGGAGTGCATACAGGCCAGAAACTTTTGAGAAGGGTTCGAGTGTAGGGTAACATTTACAAGGTTCTTTCCGATCCCCTCGCAAATTTTTTCAAAGCTCTCAATCTGTTGAATCAATTGATTACTACTTAAAGGTAAATTCAAATTGGGCTGTATTGTATGTACCCACTCTTTTCGCAACAACCCCATAATATGACCTGCATGGAAAAGCTTAAACCGCTCGACTACATTGTCTAACTGCTCTGAAGATATAGCGACCTTCGTGTGAGAACTATCTCCCAAAGTAAAAGAGCAATTCCCGCCAAGTTCATAAGAAATTCTCATTCCTAAATTATCTGATAAAGAGAGTTCAAAAGCATGCGGCAATTCAAGAATCTCTTCGCAGACTTTAGAACATGAAGGTCTATAAT
>CAYUKP010000399.1:0-1604 GCA_964445335.1 uncultured Verrucomicrobiales bacterium | reverse complement strand
AAAGTATCACGGACATTAAGTCCCTACTTTTTGCGCCTTCGCGACTTAGCGGTTCTCCTCCACTCTTTGATTTTTAATCTTCCGTTTTAAATTCATGTTGGCCAAAGGCCTCGCAAATACCAGCCTATGTTGGAGCGTAGCGTAGGCATCGGTTCAGTAACACAACGAGCCATAGAGGGCTGTAAGCCCGACAGATAAGCCTCTGCATCGCTCGTCTAAATTTCCCCTTGCATCACCTCCCCCTCTTGTATTTACTGATCATTATAAATGACCTCACCTTTACAACCAGCTCTTATGTGAAGTGTGCGCATGAGTACAGTGAGAGCATCGACTAAAATGACTTGTGATAAGATGATTGAATTAGGAATTTAATCTTCAAAAGATAACAATATTCTTACAATTTAAAAAGCATGTTTTTTATAAAATCAAAATTATTTAACTATAGTGATTATCTTGCGAAAGCATTAGGAGATAATCAGGGTTATAAAGATCATCATATTTTTTCTAGGCTTGAAGGCTCAAATGAACTTCTAACAAAGGCATGGGGCAATCTCTTTGTTAATTCACTATCATATATTAATATATTGAGAGGCATTAGTCTATCTTTTAAATCTTTAGATGTTCAATTCTCCTCGTTTTACTTACTCAGAGAATATATCGATAGATTCTCTAATCATGATGCACTGTGCAATGTTAGCTTACGAAAAGATGTCATTAAAGACTCATTTCCTGGCACTAGGCTTGTAATATCATTACCCGAAAAGATTTCTGACCCACAAAAACCTTCTGTATTGCTTACTCTTGGTATTTTGAATGAGTATGTAGAAGATTTCAAGAAGAGCGAATTAGCTTCTCAGATTGTTTCTTGCATTAATGAAGGGAACGGTATTGGAAATAATCAAATTTTATCTGAGCTTGCTGGTAAGCGTAGATGCTATTCAGCAGTTTTAGATCTATATCTGGTGCAGGGTATCCTACCCGAGTTCTTCGCAAACGAAGGCGATTTTATTTTTTCTATGAATATTGAAGCTGGAGAGCAATCAATCACGAACTCTAACTTACTAATCTCTGATTGTAATAACCTAATAAAGGCAGCGCTTGCTGAGTTTAACAGCGTCATTAGTCTTTCAGTAGATGGTTATTACGATATCGATTCTAAATATTCTTCACGACACATCGATCCTATGCGAGCTTTTGAGAAATTGGAGTCTAGAAAATCGACATTCAAGACCGTGGAATTAGGTAGCTTTGAATCTCTGGTCGATGTGTTCGATGAAGTATTATCTGTTGATGAAGGGTGGGAGTGTGGTTTACTAACTTTAAAGAATGGAGAAGAGTATTTCTATCTTACTCATCCTGAATACGATGATCTTGATGGCGAGTATGAAGATGAGGGTGAGAACTTTCCTACGGGACTAGATGACGAAATAAAGGACTTTACTTATGCAAGGACTTTTGAAGAGTTTGAGGCCTCTTTTGATTAATTTGTGATGAGAATATTTTTACTTTTGAGCTTATTGGTGGTATCTGCAGCCTCTGCACTGGAACTGATTAATAAGAGTGGTGTTACCATAGAAGCTGAGATCATCGGTTTCGACGGGCAA
>CAYUKP010000398.1:0-1606 GCA_964445335.1 uncultured Verrucomicrobiales bacterium | reverse complement strand
ATATAGGAGCTTCTGTCGGAAATTTTAAAACCTCTATAGATGTGGGCTGGCTCTTTCAACTAGGCTTCAACGTACCAATCGATTTCTCTGACCCACGTTTAGGCCCCACAGCAAACTCTATCAGTTGGAGTGATAGAGAACGATCATCATCATTTGCCATCTATCTATTAGGAGGTGTCAAAGGAAGTGCCGTCCTACACGATATTACTCTAGATGGCCCAATGTTTAGAGAATTTAATACTGGCGTAAACAAAGAGCCCCTCACTGGAGAGGTATTTTACGGCATTGGCTTGAGCTATAAGAATATGGAATTTACGTACTCTGAGACCTTACGAACGAGAGAGTTCAAAGAACAGGAGAATAGCCAAACTTTTGGCTCTATCGCTATTCGCATCCACTTCTAAATCATGCCAAGACTCAAACTCACAATCGCCTACGATGGACGCCCATACAGAGGATGGCAGATACAACCTCAGGAAGTCACTGTGCAAGGGTGTATCGAGCAAGCACTCAGTGAGGTCTGCAAAGAATCTGTAAAAATACACGCTTCAGGTAGGACCGATACAGGTGTGCATGCCAACCATCAAGTAGCCCACTTCGACTCTCCCCCTTCCATAGATATAAACCCCTATAACTGGGTTCCAGCATTAAACACCAAACTACCAGCTACTATTCGCATTCTGGATTGTGAAGAAGTGGTTAGCACCTTTCACTCCCGTTTCGATGCCATTTCAAAAACCTACATCTACAAGATCATCACCGACCCAGTATTACATCCACTTGACTCCGGCTTGGCTTGGCACCTCCCCCGACAGCTCGACCCAACAGCTCTAGAAGAAGCTCTCCAGACATACCTTGGAGAGCATGACTTCCGTCACTTTGCCGCACTACGTGGGAATGAAACAGATGACACTGACTTCACTCGTAACCTCTCAGAATCAAACCTGTCAAATACAGCCAACGGCTTTATTCTCACCTTCTCAGGGAATGGTTTTCTATATAAAATGGTGCGTCTACTCACTGGAGCCGCTATCCAAGTAGCACAAGGAAGATTGCGTCCAGACGACCACGCCGACTTACTAAACCTTCCTTTATCCCAACATCAAGCACCCTACTGTGCTCCCCCAGATGGTTTAAGCCTAGAGGCAGTTCATTATCAAAAATTCGACGGTAGCTAAAAGTTGAGATTATTATAGCTGAGTAGAGCATCCTCACCCTCAGACCACACTCACTTACCTTCCACGCAAAGATTACTACAGTGACTTAAGACACTATAGTAATGTAATGACCGGTGCGGGCTGAAGAAAACAGAATGATCGAAGTATACACAGGATAAGTGTCTTAAAATTGAACTCCTTGACTTAATACCATAGCAAATTGCTATCGCACAGCTTTGTTGGGCATATCGTAATTTATTTGACACCTCAACGAAAAATTAAGCACGAGAGGTGCAAATACAGATGCTTTCACCTCCCATAAAGAATTTAAAACTATATTGTTGCATAGTAAGGAGTTATTTGCTAAAAGCCTTTTTAAGATAATTGCAACTTATGATCTTGGTCGTAAGTTGAACGCTTATAATAGTCAAATTATAGCACTATAACAG
>CAYUKP010000397.1:0-1608 GCA_964445335.1 uncultured Verrucomicrobiales bacterium | reverse complement strand
AAAGGGGCTCGAACACACTATTCCCTCTCACGAACAACTTTTGTTGCAGCCAGGTCGTTCCTGTTTTGTGAAAGCCAATATGAATTAGTGGTTCATTCATCACTCAATAAAAAACAGCTTAAGCCGAATGGTTTTGAATATGCCACTCGCTAAAGTCCCAATCGACTAGACCAGATAAACGCTCTAAGTCAGGCTCAATATACTCTGCCATCATCTCGCAGCACTCCGTGGTTAAACCTGAATTGTATTCACGCTTATGAACGGTCAACGGTTCGATCTCATCAAACTTATCCACCCCTATAAAGTCTGTAATCATCCCTAAGGTCTCATTAGGTTCATACAACAGTTGGTCTGACTTGAGGACTAAGACCGACTCTTTGGCAAAGTATTTGTAAATCTCCTCTACCTGAATAGAATACAGGGAGCGATAAAGGTAGTCATTAAAATAGGTTTTCTCTTTTCCTTCCTTCAATCCTTGAATTTCCTTTACAATAGCATCCTTGAATGTGGATTTATTGGTATTATTCTGAACGCTCATATTCCAATGCGAAAACGCGCGGAGATACGGGTTTCTTAGTAACAAGACGAGCTTTACATCAGGATTATAACGATGGATATTCTCGAGTCCATTAGGGCTGTGACAGTAACTCGGTGTTACTTCGCCTCTCTTCTTACTGAAATCTGGTTTAGGGAAATAAATACTATGAAAGTTGTCAACCACAGGCTGCACATAAGAGTAGTATTTTGAATTAAAAAGATCAATTTCCTTCTGATAGGGGAGCTCGATCCCTGGATGTAAGCGCATATATGCATCCAAAGCCGTAGTCCCGCCTTTCTGTACTCCAATCACCAGGAAATCACATTTACGAGGTGAAAAAAAGTTTATCGGCGAAATTTGTCGAAACCTCTGGCGAAGTCTATTCTTAATATATGTTACATTTTTAACCATAGTGCTCTAAAGGTGAAATTTATAGTGTTGATAAATGAAAAAGTTCTCAATCCAAACAAATCAGCTTACTTCATGAGTAAAGCCTCTAAACGATTCACTAAGCGCTCTGCTGCTGGAATGGTAAGGTGAATCTGATCCGAAAAACTGAGTGGCACCCCATTAAACTCACTGCTGTCAATAAAGTGAGCGAGCTTCTGCCCATGAAGACGCAACGCAAACGTTTTAAACTGCTTGGTCGTAGGTAATGCGCTAGGAAGATCGATAAATACCAGTTCTGTACCTTGCGCGTTCAGCTCCATCACAAGAGGCAGAATTTTTTCTTCGAGAAAAAGGAATTCCGATTCACCTTCTCTTTCAAACTCTTTCTTGGAAGTTAAATAAGGACGCTGATTTTGGTGATCTCTTTTCTGGTCAAAGAATTTTTTAACAGTGAAATACAGTGCAGATGATGGACGAAAGTCAGGTTGGAAAGCACGAAAACGAGCTGAGATAGAGTCTGCTTTACCATAACACTGCTCTATCGAAGCAATGTTCTGCTCAAAATTCAGTGCATCAAAGCGATTTGTCTCGATGAGTAAGGCTTTAGGGTACTGCTCATGTTTAACCAGATAAGCTAAAACCGCACTTGGAGAATTTCCATCTAAACCGATATTATAAAG
>CAYUKP010000396.1:0-1612 GCA_964445335.1 uncultured Verrucomicrobiales bacterium | reverse complement strand
GCTGAAAGGGGCAGGAACCTTAAAAACCTGCTCTAAGTCGCTTCTAATTCCAATAATAATATAACGATGACGAGATTGAGGAACTCCATACTGCTCAAACTTATAAAGGTGCGGAGTAACATTATACCCCTCATCATGAAGCTCTTTAAGAATAAGCTTAAATGCTTCTCCTGAATTTGCCGATTTCAAACCAGAAACATTTTCTGCCAAAAACCACTTCGGCTTATATTGTTTAATTGCTCGGATTGCGTTTTTATATAATGGTCCATATTCACCATGGATCCCCTTGTGCTCGCCCACCTGGCTAAAATCATTACAAGGAAACCCAAAAGTTAGGCAATCAATTTCAGGCAACTCAGAAAAGTCCAGCTTCCGGACATCTTCGTTATAAACCTTTAATCCTGGAGACACCTTCCCAATATTATGTTCATATGTATTGCAAGCGTTAATATCAATATCGGTCGCCCACACACTTTCAGTAGTGCATCCCGCATATTCAGCTTGATGCACTCCTAGCCCAATGCCTCCAGGGCCACAAAATAATTCTCCTAGTTTAAAATTCATACTAAAACTTAATAATATACTCTTGATCGTCGATTTTCTGAAAGGTTAAACTCGTTTTACCGTACTGCTCGAGCATATCGCTTGTAATACGGTCGCCATATCTCAGTAAGCCCTTGGCTTCTAGCGCGCCTTTAATAATACGCCCTAATGTTGCTCTCCCTCCGCTCTCTTTACTGCTTGCAATGGCTTTGCCATAAGCAGATGCCACGCTCATATCGAGGAGGTAAATTTGATCAAGAACATGGACATAGGCCTTAAAACTACCATTTCGAGAATTCTTTGATCCCGCTTTTTTCTGACTCCGTGGATACGCAGGATTTTCTCTGTCGATGACACATGAGGTAATCTCCACTTCATACCAAGGTCTTGGTTCATATAAGTTGGAAGATCGGTTTAAGCGCCCTTTATCAAAGAAGAGGTTGAGCGAAGAACTCGGTTGCTGATCTGCACGAATCTGGAGTTCAAACTCACCTATGACCGGCTTTTCTGGTAAGCGAGACACTTTATAGCTTTCTAGATCCTTGGGTCGTGTCTTCTCATGCTTCCGAGCAAGATCCACCTCTGGCAGCCGCGAAGTAGTAGGCAAGGTAAATAAGCTATTGAGGTAAGAGACTACTGCGGCTCTTTTTTCCTCTTCTTGAATCTCCACATTACATTCTAGACGATTACGAATACCTTCATCTGAAAAGTTCGAGGAACCAAGGATAATACTGTCATCGACTGAGTAAATTTTTCCATGGTATTGTGATCGTGTAATAAAGACTCCCGATTCAGGATTAATTGCCCGAAGTTTTTCATCAACTTCCTGTAAGTACTCAAACTTATTCTGAGTCACACCTTGGTGAAATAGCATCCCGATCAACAAACGGGCATTTCCTTTAGACGCAGCTTGGCAAAAATATTTTTCATTTTTCTGTAAAGTGGCATGCCCGTAATACCCTACTGCTATATTTATAAATTTAGCATTCCTAAACAATCTCCCCAAAGCCAAATCAAGCTTTTTGTTTTGTTCATTAGTATAAATCATAAGGGCAAAATCTAAAAATAC
>CAYUKP010000395.1:0-1623 GCA_964445335.1 uncultured Verrucomicrobiales bacterium | reverse complement strand
CCTCCCTATTGGGACAACTATAATTTAATCTAAAATCAAGCATGTCTTTACATAAGTTTATACCATTTGCTAAACACATTGAATCTGGCAAATTAACCAGCATTGAAGATGTGGAGTCTGGAGAAAACTGCAAATGCATTTGTCTCTACTGCGAAACCGCACTAATTGCAAAAAAAGGAGAGATCAAAAGGCACCATTTCGCTCATAAAAACAAGAAAGAATGCGCCTACGGTTTTGCTCTCGCTCTTCATGAGAGAGTGCAACAAGTCCTCTCAAACACCAGTGAAATCGCTATTCCAGAACATCCTGGATACGCTGGTTGGATTTACACCGAAAGACAAAAAACCAAAATCTCATCTATAAGAAGCGAACTTTTATATCACAAAACAATACCTACTATCATAATACAGTCCGGCATAGGTGAGTTCACCTTGGATATTTTTTGTGATAAAAGAATTCAGAAAGAAAAAGAATTCACTAAGGTTTATGACAGGCTAGAAATTAATTTAAGAAAACCTACTTGTTCACGAGAACTACTCTGGTTAGATGAAGACTCAATTACTAATATCTACTCATACAAAACATGGCGACACTCTAACAAAGAACCCTTCTTACCTCAAAAAACAGTAGATAGAATAAATAGAGGAAGGTATTCACTAACTCCTAAAAAGCGTTACACTAGTCAACGCGCCATTGACACATCACCTCAATCCTTTGAGTCTGCATTACTCACTTGCACAAAATGTCGTAGAAAAGTGGAAGAAGGCATGTATGTAAACAAAGCCCGTAGAACATGTATATGCCACATCTGTAACTTAGAGGGTGCGACATAGAGTTTATACGATTTCTACCAATTATAATAACCTACTGCCCTTGGTTCTCTCGTTGGATCGCTTCGCGGAGCTTGATCTCGGCATCGGTATCCCAGTAACCACTATCCATCTCGATGAAGACGGAACAGCACGGTAAAATAGGCTAAATATTGAGTGCGCTGATCTTCGAGATAGAATTACCGATTAACGCCAATCTGTTCCCTTCTATATTCTACACGTATGAAACTAATTATTTTTTCATACAGCTCTAGTTTTATTGGTTCTCTTTTGGGGTTCGTAACTTACAGCTCCGGTGAGGGCGCAGGCGCCGAAGGGGTTGGCTCATTTCTACTAGGAGGACTCATACTTACTCTTGGTTGTATCCTAGGATTACTCAGTGGACTGATTGCGACCGCATACTATGAAGGAACAAAGAAACTTTACGGTCTATATGCGGCTTTATTTAGTATCGGTTTGTATATTGGCGCTACAGAGTCTCTAAGCATGTAAGACATGTTCTCCCCTCAAGGTCGGAACTCTCTTAAATCCCTCCGCTTCAGCTCATCGACTCATAGCCAATCCTGCCTTCATACTCGACATCTTCTAGGTGAAGGAGCTTAAGCATAATTCAAAAGGAGGGTTCGTCTATGAGTACAAGCCCCCCAGGAACTGCATCCCCCCTACCTTACTCACAGGGACTCCCTCTACTGCCCTTGGTTCTCGCGTTGGATTGCTTCGCGAAGTTTAATCTCAGCATCGGTATCCCAGTAGCCGCTATCCATCTCGATGAAGACGGAGCTGTATGGGAGGC
>CAYUKP010000394.1:0-1626 GCA_964445335.1 uncultured Verrucomicrobiales bacterium | reverse complement strand
GGGCACCGTATTGTTCCTTGAGGCGCACCAAGTCGGCAAGAGGGCAGAGGTCGCCATCCATACTGTAGACGGACTCGACAATAATGAGGATGCGCCCTTGGCCTGCCAGTCGTTTCCGTTCGCTCTTAAGGAGGGACTCTAGCTTGTGGAGATTGTTATGAGGAAAGACGCGCAATCTCGCCCCGCTGGCACGTGCAGCATCTATTAAGCAGGCATGTGAGAGCTTATCTAGGATGACGACATCCTCCTTGCCTACAAGCGTGGGAATCGTCGCCATCGATGTCATAAACCCGTTTGCAAAGAAGAGGGCGCGTTCTGCTTTTTTTTCATGTGCTAATCTCTCCTCAAAAGCTTCATGAGCAGGGCTGCTACCTGAGACAAGGCGAGAACCTGTAGAGCCGACTCCATATCGCTGATTGGCTTCGTGAGCGGTCTCGATGAGAGATGGGTGTTGAGAGAGTCCGAGGTAATCATTGGAAGAGAAGTCGATAAGGTTCTCCCCTTTAGAGGTGGTCACCGTCATTTCCGAGCGCTCATAGACACGTGTCTGACGTAGGAGACTTTGCTCTCGGAGTTGGTTGAGCTCTTCGTGATAGTTTCGCATCTTTATCGTTCAACCCCCCAACGTAATAAGGCTTCTGAGTCTTTGAAGAGAGCCGTCTTTGAGGATGCGCCAAATACTCCGACGATCACAACGCGATTATCTAATGAGGCACTAGAGATCAGGCATCTACCGGCGGCATTTGTGAAGCCTGTCTTCATACCATTACAAGAAGGTACTCGTGACAAAAGTTTGTTGGTATTGTAGAGGGTTTTGGTGCGGCCATCCCTGTGCTTGAAAAGCATTTCCTTGGTTTGTATACATTCTCTAATGAAGGGGTATTGATACGCATGACTTGCGGCGATCATCATATCGTAAGCGGTCGAGTATTGCCCTTTGAGAGTGAGTCCGCTCGCATTTTTGAAATGTGAATCCTTCATGCCCAGAGAGGCTGCCTTTTCGTTCATTAGGTCAACAAAGGAGTTCATAGATCCTGCTGTTCCATGTGCGATGGTATAGGCAACGTCATTAGCAGATTTAACGAGGAGAGATTTAACAAGGGTTTTCATGGGGTAACGCGCCCCTTCGCGTAGATAGAGTTTAGAAGGTTCGAGTAGGGTGGCGGCTCTCGGGACTTGGACAGTGCGGTCTCCAGCGTTCTCGATAGCAACCATCGCAGTCATCAGCTTTTGGGTGGAGGCTACGGCACGCTTTTTGCGGGCGTTTTTCTCAAAGAGAATGTGGCGGTTTACGGGGTTCATCACAATCACTACTGGTGCGGATACGGTAGGTGGGGGGGTGTTGGGAAAAATGGGCGGATGTTTGACAGCTACAGGCGGGAGCTTCCGGTTGGGTTGTGCGACAATAACCTCAGGTTCAGGGGGCTCAACTTTAGGAGGTTTGGTCTCCTTTGCACGGGCGCAACCCGTGAGTAATATCGCCATCAAGTAAGGCGAAATGGCCAGCATAGCAGACCTTAGGGCGAGGGTTCTCCGGGGGATACGAGGTGAGGTGGCTGCTTTCATACCGTGATTAACGCAATTCTCATACCGTATATTGTTAAATAATAAAGAGATTCATAACTT
>CAYUKP010000393.1:0-1629 GCA_964445335.1 uncultured Verrucomicrobiales bacterium | reverse complement strand
ATCGTAGATTATAAAGACCTCTTTAATAAGGTAGAAAACGCAATAGCGGTTTATAGCTCGGAACTAGATAAGGTAGGCGAGCAGGAGTCGCAGATCCTACTAAAAGATCGACTGGAGACCTCAAAGGAGAGACTAGACACTGCCATAGAACAATACACCCTCATCTGTGAACCTGTAGAGCCTCCCAAAGGCGACTTGCAATATCAACAATACTTCTGCGGGAACACGGAACTCAAAGACTCCTTAATCGAGACCTCTCCTCAGCGTACGGCTCTGTATAAAATGACGGTTTCTCTCCTCAGAGCGTATACCAATATTGCGGATGAACTTCACAAGTTAGGATATTCAGAGGAAGAGCAACTCTCCATCAAAAGGATGGTGGAAGAGGCGGTGCGCATACGAGAGATGATCAAGCTTGCCAGCGGAGAGACACTGGACCTGAAGGCGTATGAAGCCGACATGAGGCACCTCATTGACAGCTACATCGAGGCGAAGGCGCCCAGAAAGATCTCTCCCTTTGATAACATCGGGTTGATCGACCTTATCATCGACTCCGGAATAGCGAACACGATCCAGGAGAAGTTTGGTGATGAGACGAGTCAAGAATCGGTGGCAGAGACGATCGAAAACAACGTCAGGAGCAAGATTATCAAGGAGCACCTAATTGATCCCGTTTATTATGAAAAGATGTCTGAGCTCCTCACAGAGATCGTGCAACTTAGAAGGCAGAGGGCCATCGAGTATGAAGAATACCTCAAGAAAATAGAAGAGCTCGCTGAGCGGATCGCAAAACCCGATCAGCAACCGAAAGGGTTAAACTCAAGAGGGCAGATTTCGCTCTTCAACACCCTAAAGGGATTAGGAGTTACTGATCAAGATAAGGCCAGAGATGAAGCCCACCCATACACCACCTCTTCTGATCAAGAGCTGGTAGAGCTCGTGCAGAAGATTCATGATACAGTGAATGTGGTGAAGCCTGATAATTTTAGAGATAATTTAGCCAAGGGTAATATCATCAAAGGGGCCATCTTTGGCGTTGTGCAAGATATGGATCTTACCGAGAAGCTGTTTGAAGTCATTTGCAATCAAGACGAATATTGAAGACGCAGTTCCAGCTAGGAGAGATCGAGGTCACTCTAGAGAAGAAAGGGATTAAAAACATTCACCTGAGTGTCTATCCTCCTGATGGAGCAGTTCGGGTTTCTGCGCCTACTCACTTATCTGACGATGTGATCCGAGTATTCACGATCCAGAAGTTAGATTGGATAAAGGCACAGCAAAAGAAACTCCTGGAGCAGCCCCGAGAATCGCCCAGGAACTTTAAGAACAAAGAGTCCCACTACCTATGGGGCAGGCGGTATCTCATCAGAAACAAACCATGTGAGGGAGCAAAACACATCACCGTCGACCATAAGTATATCACTCTTTATACGCCTGAGCAGACCACTAAGGCGAAGAAACAAGAATTACTAGACACCTTTTATCGTAATGAGTTGAGAAATCTAAGCAAAGTCCTGATAGAAAAATGGCAAGCAAGAATAGGAGTTTCCCTCGACCGCTTCTACATTCAACGAATGAAAACACGTTGGGGAAGCTGCTCACCAACCAATGCCACTATTAGGCTTAACC
>CAYUKP010000392.1:0-1643 GCA_964445335.1 uncultured Verrucomicrobiales bacterium | reverse complement strand
TGTTTTTTATCAAAACAAAGAACTAAAGCTGAAACTAAAACAATACAAAAGCTTTGATCACTTCAAGTGGTACTATAATGGTAAGTTTCTCACCGAAACTAAAAAACCGGAACTCATGATTCACAAAACAGGAGAATACTCAGTAGCAGGAATAGATAGAAGTTGTAGTCATAAAGAGTTTATGTCTAGCCCTTTCTATCTGGACGAGCTAAAAAAGATAGAACTTGAAGAGGTTGAAGACCTTTTTTCTGAGGAAACGGATGAAGAGCTAGAAATAGCAATCAAAAACAATGACAGCAAGCCTATACTTGTCAATCTAAACTATGTATATGACAAAGCAGAATTGGTAGAAGAGTCTATTCCATTACTAGACAACATTGTCTCTATACTCAAAAAGCACAAGGATATAAAAATTAGAATATTGGCACACACTGACTGTAAAGGAAGCGATAGCTACAATTTAAAGCTTTCACAACTTAGGGCTGACTATGTGAAAAATTATATCATTAGCCAAGGCATTGCTGGTGAAAGGCTAGAAGCTAAGGGGATGGGCGAAAGTTCTCCCTTACCATTGGCTGCATGCGACTGTGAAAAGAATCAATGTTCAGAAACTCAATTGGCTCTAAATAGACGCTCAGAATTTGTCATTATCAGTGAATAGTTGAATTATGAGTTATGGGTTATGGGTTGAAAGGTTAAAAGTTGAAGGTTGAAGGTTGAGACTTATTGACGTAAAGACTTACAAACGTATTGACGTTAGACGACTAGATTTTATTCCACGAAAGTGAAAAGAAGATTAAAGATTAAGGATCAAAGATTAAAGAAGGGTATTATGGAAATAAGGAAAGTATAGCTTTGTACGAATGAAGAAATTAAAAAATGAATGAGGTTTTCAATGATTAACGATTAGTATTGAGTATGGGTTATGAGTTAAAAATTGAAGGTTGAGACTTTGAGATTTTAAGACCTATTGACATAAAGACATAAGGACGTAAAGACCTACAAACGTAAGAACGTAAAGACATTAAGGATGTGTCTCGCCTCTCTTTCTAATGTATTTGAATGATATATAAATCATATTCAGAAATATACCCATGCACAATGTCATGCCCCATGTTCTTGGATGCTCAAAGGGGTTTACAATCCTATCACCTATGTCATAAAATAACTTAAAAGGCTCTGAGATGATGTCCCAACTATTCCACCTCAAATACCTACCTAAGTAAATACCAAAGCTACCAATGAACATCAAAGTGATAGACGTTAAGGTAACATATGTTTTTTTGAAGTGCATGCCCATCAAATACTCTATATCAAAGAGACTAAAAAGCCCAAACAATAGACCTGTCCATGCAAAAGATAAAATCAAGATGAGGTCAAACCAAATAGGCATAGAAGACCTTGCTCTTAGGTGAAATAAATCGGTCAAAATGTAAGGCGCATTTGGAAAGAATAGTAACCATGACCCTAACAAAATCAATAGGACGAATTTGTTTTTTTGCCACTTTGGTTTGAGATACACTAAGCTTGTAAAGCCCCAAGGTACAAATGCCAAAAACAAATTCCAGTTGAGAAAGAAAAACACTTTAGAATCTGTATGCATCAGCCTAAAAACTGAAAACATCACACATAGCAAGGTTAAT
>CAYUKP010000391.1:0-1646 GCA_964445335.1 uncultured Verrucomicrobiales bacterium | reverse complement strand
TGTGCAAACATTCTCCCGCAAGAAACCTCTCCTAGATATTCCACGTCACAATCAACAATACAATTAGTAAAATCTCGCCTCATTGCTGTCGCTAGAGACTCATTAAACTCAGTTAAAATATGATACCTTGGCTTTACAACAACCTCACCTAGTAGTGACACAACACCATAAAACTCTCCAACTTTAAAAGGATAAACATCACAACTCATATTTAACGCATTTCATTTATTTCAACACCTTAACCCATGCAACAGTATTACAAGCCTTCCATGCCAGATTTTGAATACAAGTTCAATTCAAATTTTTCGCATTATTGACATATCTACAAGCGTCCTCTTCTTTCACACCAAACTAGTCTTGGTACACTTGAAGTATTATTTTCTGCAGTCTTTCCCTTGCTCTGTTGATAATACCACACTCTTGAAGCGTTGCCGTCAAAAAAGCGAGGCTTTCTAATAACTAAAGGAGACTACACACAAAATAACATTACCCAATCAAACAGCATTTTTCATTCGTATTTATGCTCGCTCCTCAACAGAGGTATAGACCAGCTCATCACAATACCAGACCTTAAAAATCAACAATTAAAATAAAAATTTAATAATTTCCAGAAGCAACTTAATATGGAGAAGCAATACCACTACGAACCCTAAAAAATTAGCAAACAATCGTTTAGCTCCACCACCCCACACATATTTATCTGGAAGTGTAAATGAGTAAAATATAAGCAAATCAGAAACCAAACAAAAAATCAAAAGATAAACAATCACAGCAACATACTGAGGTGGTCTAATGAATGTTACCAGTCATTTTGTGATTTGGTGTAATATTTAGGGGCTGGATCTCTGGGGGGCATCGATCACGTGTTGGTTTTGAAGCTGGGAACGGAACCAAAAACGGTATTTTTCCTACACTTCTACAAGCAGATTCGCCGGACCGTAGAGGCTCTCCCGTGTTTAACATTTTCAGCAGTCTGTCCCTTACTCTGATTTTCAAACCTAAAAGTCATTCATCTTTAATTTCCTTTATTACCTTCATAAATGCCAAAACACCCAATACTACTAAATAGACTAACGAGAACTCCTCAATCCAATCAGTTGAAAATCTCCCATTAGAAAACATACACACAAAAATAACAATACACACTAATAGAATTTGAAGAAGAGCAAAGAGTTTAGGATTCATCAATATTTAAGTCATTATTTTCAGCAGTCTGTCCCTTACTCTGGGGATGCGCGAATTTGTCCTTGTAGATTTGTCGGATTCTCATTTTGAAAGGAAACAGGGGATAGAAAGAGCACCTATTTTGCGCCCATTGACTTAATTAGCTCACTAAACCCCTTCATTCAAGCATATTTCGCGCCTCCACTACACGTAAATGCACACCACCTCGTTCCCGAGATCGTGTAGAATTGATAATCTCTCGACCACCGTTAGCTGAAGACGTTCTTTTTAAGGTCTCGCAGACTGTAAAGCTGTTCTTCCGACTCTCGTCCTTTGATTAAACGATCTCCATCCTTAGGCTTCTTGCTGAATTTCTCTCGATTACTTTGAAACAGATCTTTCAATAGAGGGGCAGACATATCATAAGGTGACAGGCATTTTCATATCAATACCACATATTTGATGAACTTTTCTACACCCAT
>CAYUKP010000390.1:0-1648 GCA_964445335.1 uncultured Verrucomicrobiales bacterium | reverse complement strand
TCGGTAAAGATCTCTTCGACAAAGGCTTTGCCTCCCATGGCAGCTCCATCACAGAAATACCGCACGCGACAATGTAGGTATTCAATTTCGCTCAGTCGGCCTCCATTCTCTAAGACTTCGAGGGCTTTTTCTCGTGAAACGCCTCGGCGATGGGTGATTTCATGAAGCTCTAGGGGAGGGCGTTCTTGTTTACGTGCCTTTTCTTGACCTTTTTGCGTATGTTCTTGTTGAGTTTCTAGACCTGTCTTGTCTTCAGGCACTCCATAGAGGAAGCGTCTCCAGCCTTCTAAGCCTTGTCTCATTGTGCGGGGGCGGTGTGAGGCGTGTTTCATTCCTCCTTGAGATGAGAGAGAGGCCAAATACATCACGGCTTCTCGGGCGGCTTTTGCCTTCTTAGATCCCAATGCCTCTCCATACCCACACCAACGGTAATCTTTCGGATCATCACAAATCCCAGCACGCACGGGGTTGAGATCAATATAAGCAGCCATAGTGCGCAGGGCATGACTTTCGGACTGCACCAAGACCGAACGAAAACGATCTTCCCATAACGTCCCACGTCTGCCATGTGTCTTGTTAAACCATTGGGTGAATCGTTGCTTGAGCACCTTCATATACGTGCTTATATTCCACATTCTCCCAAACCAACGCTCTCTCAGCTCTTCAATCGCTGGCATTTTTATTTACACTTTTTTAGCCCTGCCTCCCTCATACAACCTAATATCTAGCCTGTGGGACGGACTCTAACTAAAGTTCCAGGGTCCACTTCAAAGCTGACTTAATTTTCTCTAGTGGCTCTCCAAATATAGCTCCAACTTTGTCTCCTAGTTCATGATCTTGGATAGCCTGTAAACCTTGAATATTAGCATAACTTTTAACTCGCAAAAAATGTGTTGAAGGTAGCTCTACTTCATAAGCACTACCACGATAGGATGACGTGATAGGAACGCATAAGGACAAGGCTCGTGGTGCATCGGGATCATGACGAGAAACCACTATCATCATCCTAACCTTGGCTCCAAATCCTAAATCTACCCAATAAACTTCTCCAGGCTTAGTCATCGTACAATGAGTCTAAAGCTTGCACCCTCTTGTCTGGAGACCTAAGAATATCAGTATTATCGCATGGGATCGTAACTTCAAAAGGAAGTCCACCCCGTAATCGCACCTGAGCTAAAAATATTCGAATAGCTTCTGTTGTAGTTAAACCCAGAGAATCAAATACTTTTTCCGACTCTTCTTTAAGTCTGGAGCTAACTCTGGCTCTGACAACCGTATCTTTCATAAATTAAATGTAGCGCATATGAGCTACATTTGTCAACTTCGTAATTAAGCTGAGTGTCACAACAAACCACCCGCTGACTTAGCGCACTAAAAGAAGACGGTCGCAGCCCCCTTAATGACCCCTTAACTTTAGTAATGATACCTTAATTGAGTGATTTGTAGAGTATTCTCTTCGATTACTCGGTAAACGATTCAATGTTCATCTGTCATTAGTCTGGACTAATAACCGGAAAAGGCATGTTTGAGAGGTTTAGGATTACCAATGCCTTCATGTGGATCATCTTTGCCAATGTCTTTGATGAGAGTATGTATTTTTTGAGAGCCTTTTTATCAAGGCTTTGCCAGTAGAGGTAGTCTTCACAAG
>CAYUKP010000389.1:0-1653 GCA_964445335.1 uncultured Verrucomicrobiales bacterium | reverse complement strand
CTTGGATTCAACCAATAAGTGCAAGATTTCGGGTAAAAACCACAGAGTGTTGATACTCTGTGGTTAGGCATCTGGTTATATTTGTCTTGCATGAAAAAATACACACAGATCACCTTGTCTCAAAGGTATACAATATCGAGTTTACACCAACAGGGAGTAAGTCAAAAAAGGATAGCTGAAGCAGTCGATTTATCTCCTTCGACGATCAGTAGAGAGTTGCGCCGTAATCGTGCTGCATCAGGGAAGTATTGTCCTACTTCAGCTCAGAAAAAAGCGAGTGTTCGTCATCAAAAGAAAGCGAAACATATTGTTTTTACCGATTCGATGAAAGCGGAAATAAGCTCATTACTACAAGAAGACTTTAGCCCCGAACAAGTCAGAGGGCACCTTCACACTCAGGGTAAATCTTGTGTGTCAGTAGAGTCTATCTATCAACATATTTGGCAGGATAAGAAAACAGGAGGAGATTTATATACCCACCTTAGAACGAAAGGTAAACGTTATCGTAAACGGGGCGCTTTAAAAGACAGTAGAGGCTTGATTACCAATAGGGTAAGTATAGAACAACGCCCTGATATTGTTGATAAAAAGAAACGCATAGGAGACTTAGAAATAGATACGATTATTGGTAAAGATCATAAAGGAGCCATTGTTACCATCAATGATCGAGTGACAGGAATGTTGAAAATGCGAAAGGTAGCTAGTAAGCAGGCAGACCTAGTCGAACAAGCTGCTGTCGAGTTATTACAAGAGTGGAAACCATGGCTGAAAACGATCACCTCTGATAACGGAAAAGAGTTTGCCCGTCATGCCCATATCGCCAAGCAATTGGAGGTAGATTTCTATTTTGCTCAGCCCTATCATTCATGGCAGAGAGGGGCTAATGAGAATTTAAACGGACTCATTCGACAGTATATCCCTAAGAAAACTGACTTTTCAACTATCTCTGAAGAAAGAGTCCTCGAGATTGAACAACAACTCAATGATAGACCCAGAAAAAGACTTAATTTCATGTCGCCGAATCAAGCATTGGCTCAAAAATTAGAAGAAAATAAAATTGCACTTATTGGTTGAATCCAAGTAGTGTTAATGCTCACCTTAAAATAAGCAGCTCCAAAGGAGCGAAATAATGATGTCGTTCCGCTGGAACTCATAGTAATACAAACAAGATTATCCTATTAATATTGAACTCCTCTGGAGTTATCATGGTGATATGTTCAATAGGCTCATTTACTGACCAGAATGCCTCTGTAAAATAGTAGTTTTTAGGAAAATGCCTCTACCTTTAGTTACAACTATTACAACAAACGACTATAACCATGACTTTTCTACTGGAACTATTGCACCTATTGGGGATTCCCTATCGACATCGACAACTTCACTACCACCCTCCCTTTCAACCACTTTCTCATCCTTGGAAAGACAAAGTCTTTTACGAGGTCTTCGTACAGTCTTTTGCTGATGGTAACAGAGATGGAATTGGAGATTTAAAAGGGCTGGAGCAAAAACTACCCTATTTTAAAAATTTAGGGATCAATGGGCTTTGGTTAATGCCCATCAGCCCCTCTCCTTCTTATCATAAATATGACGTAACCGACTACCGAGGTATTCACCCTGACTACGGCACCATGCAGGATATGAAATCCTTAGTTG
>CAYUKP010000388.1:0-1662 GCA_964445335.1 uncultured Verrucomicrobiales bacterium | reverse complement strand
ACCAAAATTCTATGGCTACAGCCCTGCTCCCAAACCAGAGCTAATCGCTTGGCGTAAGACTAAAAGTCCAGCTTTGGCGCTAGCAAAGGGTCTGGATCGTGATCGCGCAGTCGATGAAACAGGCGGACAAATAGCGGTATTTGGTCGATTGGGATCTCGTCCCCTCAACAAGGAAGAGATGCGCAAGATGTACCAAGATTCGAAAGGAAAAATATGGACGGTCAGTGACAAACCGGATGATGAGAAACGAGTAGATGCAAAGTAAGCCTCGCCACATTCTATTGCTTGCCATGCTTGTACCATGGCTTTGCTTGACCGCTTCAGCGGCAGAATCTGATGCTGTGTTACCACAATACGCGGAACCGAAACATATGGGGGTAGCTACCTGTGGTAACTCAGTGTGTCATGGAGTGCGAGATTTGCATAACCAAAGTAATGTCCGTCAAAACGAATATCACACCTGGCTATTAGATGATCCACACTCGAAAGCTTATGACACGCTACTAAGCGATGAATCTAAGGCCATCGCTACAAAACTCGGACTTGAGAATGCGGCAACTGCGGGAATTTGCCTAGATTGCCATGCCGACAACGTGCCCGAAGAAAAACGTGGACCTGAGTTTCATATCACTGACGGCGTCGGCTGCGAATCCTGTCACGGAGGTGCTGAGCGGTACATCAGCACCCATACCCTAAAGCCTTATAGTCTCGAGCGTAACCTTCGAGATGGTATGTATCCAACAGGAAACTTAAGCACAAGAACAACCCTTTGTACTTCCTGTCATGTGGGTACGGCTAGCAAGCTGGCGAATCATAATATTATGGGAGCTGGACATCCGCGATTAAGTTTTGAGTTAGATACGTTCATGGCACGTCAAGAGTTCCACTATGATGTCGACGATGACTACTTAGCCAGAAAAAACAGCGATTCTTCGATCACCAGAATGATGGTTGGATCAGCAGCACTGGCCAGAGCTACCGCAATGAACCTGACCGGAAAATTGATTGATCATCCACAAGGTTTCCCTGAAGTCGCACTTTTTAACTGCCATAGCTGCCATCGGTCTCTGAATGAACAGAACTGGAAATCAAGGCCATCAACGGCTGGTTTAAAGCCAGGATCCGTAAGAATCAATGATGGAAGTTTTATTCTATTGGCGGCCGTCTCGGGAGGTGTTGATAAACGCCTCCAAGATGCATTGCAGGCTTCTATAACACAACTTCATAGAGCATCTAGAGATTCAACAGAGAAACTAAAGCAGTCAGCAATGAGACTTGCTGAATTGACAAAGCAAGCCGAGACAACCTTCTCTAGAACCAATTATAATGAACTTACCGGTAAAACCATTCTAGGCGAAATCGCACGCTACGGTGCACAGGGAGAGTTTCTAGACTACATAGCAGCCGAACAGGCTGTTATGGCAATGGAGGCTGTCTATTTTCAATTTCCGAGTGATAGAAGCTTGGAAGCGACGATTGATAAAGCCTTCGAGATCACTTCAAATGAGGAGAAATTTGATCCCGGCGCGTTTAAAGCCCTTATGCAAAAATTAAGTTCTAAGTATTAAACCATTGGAAATTCGATCGATGACAACGGCCCAGTACCTAAGTAGCCTGAAGATGACCAAAGCGGCAAACCTTGTTCCAATATTAGTTCTATGC
>CAYUKP010000387.1:0-1667 GCA_964445335.1 uncultured Verrucomicrobiales bacterium | reverse complement strand
ATTATAAGCCATCCCTGAAGAGAGACCTTGAGGGTAACTCGTCCAAAAGCCTGATCCTCCGTTTTCAAACTCTATGACGCCACTGTTTTGAGCTTCTTGAGGTAGATTAAAATACGATTCATCCGTAGCTGATACCGAATCCGCATCAACACATTCTTGTGCCGAAGCAAATGATGCGGAAATTGCACAAGAGGCAGCTACCGCCACAAATGCCTTTCCAAAAGCCCTTTCGGAACCTGCCCCAAAAGAAGTCCTGTTCCGCAACTTCCCTTTCATGTTTAAAGTCTTACCAACCATGACCCTAAACGTATAAAAGCAAAATATCTAAATCAAGCAATAAGGTTTAAATATGACATTTAATTATTTAGTTTTTGTTAAATTATAACAATAAGAGAACTAAAAAGGCTTTAAAAGACAAAGCTAAACATCACAAATTAGAAAATAAAGCCCCCCACTGCACTTTTCATGTAAAAATAAGGAATTTTCAAAAAGAAAAATAACTGCAACCCTATATGAATAAAGCATGAATTAATAGATTGTATATTTTAAAATAGCTCCTCCCTTACTCTGGATTCTTTGAATCTAGAATAAGCGTTACGGGGCCATCATTCATAAGGGAGACATCCATATGCGCCCCAAAGACTCCTGACTGCACTTTATCTGGTAACAACATCCTCGCTGCCTCAAGAAACGCCTCATAGACTTGACGAGCCTTCACTGGAGGGGCGGATCGGTGAAAAGAAGGACGCGTGCCTTTCTTAGTCGAGGCATGTAAGGTAAACTGGCTCACAACCAAAAGCTCGCCACCCGAAGACAGGAGGCTCTCGGACATCCGCCCATCCCCCCCCTCAAAGACCTTCAGCTGCGTTACCTTGCGAAGTAGCCATTCTTGATCGGAGGCCTCATCTGCGGATTCAATCCCAAGAAATACTAACAACCCTTGACGAATTTGACCAACAGTTTGCCCTTCTACCACAACTTGGGCACTTTGCACTCTCTGCACTATAGCTCTCATAATCACATCCAATGCCCTGAGATATCGCTACTGACAAGTCCCTAAAGTTTGCGCTTTTGTCACTATCACAGCTGATTACGCCTCCAGATAAAGGATTGCTTTTTATTCACCTCTTCGCCACAAGAACGATATGAAAGTCTACGTTCATCATAATTGTTCTAGTTGCAAGAAAGCGCTCAAATGGCTCAAAGAGCAAAACATGGAGGCTGAAATACTCGATATCCAAGAACATACTCCTACCAAGGAAGAATTCCAACTCATGTTAGACTCCTACGCAGGAAACCTAAAGAAACTCTTCAACACTTCTGGTAAGCTCTATCGTGAAAGAGGAATCAAAGATACGGTAGGTTCGATGTCTTCTGCTGAGGTGTTTGAGCTTCTTCAAGCAGAAGGAATGCTCGTCAAGCGCCCCTTTCTTCTTACAGAGACCCAAGGTATCGTCGGGTTTAAAGAAGAGGTCTGGAGCAACACCCTCCTCTAGCAAATCTTATCAATTTCAGTCAAATAACAAATCGAATCAACTTTACACAAAATATTTAAAAAACACCCCCAAAAAACAACATTTAATCACTTAAGACAAAATACACCACCAATAAATTTAAATAAAAAATTTAAAGTTGTTGAGAATAACAATTAGGTTTATAGTTATTCT
>CAYUKP010000386.1:0-1677 GCA_964445335.1 uncultured Verrucomicrobiales bacterium | reverse complement strand
AATTCATCACATCTTATGTCATCCTACCCTTCTGAAGCGGTAGGATTTTTTGTATTTTCACACAATAACCTAACTCTTTTCTGCTTATTAGTATGCGAATAGCTGAAGCTACAGAACACTTGGCGCATCTGCTGTATGATTACTACGATGGAATTCACTCGAATGACGTCGCAATCCCCTTTCTTCTACAAGTTGCTCGAATAAGGGTGTTTCGAGAGCAAGGAAACCTAGATGTATGGGAGACCGCCGTTCTAAATGTCTTTAGCGACGAAGAATGGGACGAGTTTGAGCAACGTCCAGATTTCGATATACTCGAATCCGTATGGGAAGTGGGACGGCTCAATATGTATGGAGCGATCGATGCCCACGAAACAAAGAGGTTTTATCAGGAAGCATCAAAAGCAATAAATAATCTTACGGGGCAAACTCCTTTGGCGGTGAGCATGTTCGACCTATCGGAATGGTGAGACGAAGAATTAAACTCTAAAGCAAAAGGTGTTGCGAAGCTTACAGCGACCTATTTTGTATCCAGAAAACTTCTAAAAAGCTGCATTCTTTGTGATTTTAAAAAGAAGGAAAAAACCTTCATCCAAATCTCCAAATCAAAGCGATATCAGCTTCGATTGCGAAATCTAATACTGCTCTTAAAATGTTAACTACTATATCTATACCACAATACGAAGAAAAAGATGAATCATGGACTCGCTTTTTATACAAAGCAGGGCGTGGTTCTGCAAAGGCCACTGATATATTATCTAATGCAGATATGTCATATATGGTTGCGCTAACTAATGATTCCGAATCTCCTTCTACTTTGGATTTAAAGAAATACCATCTTCTGTTTAGGAATGTATTTCCGAATGAATGCCCATTTACGACGCAAGAGATCATTGATTTTGGAGTGGATTCAGGATGGTTTCCACATGGGTTTGTTGTCACTGGTGATTATAGAAAAGAAAATACTGTATATGAAAACCTTTGGGAGAGTAATGTTGAACTAAATTGGACAGTATTGATAAATGACGCGGCTCAGCATTGTGTCGAGAATTGGAGCGCCGATGACGCACTAAAGCTGTGCAATATAAGCAATTTAGATTTTAATGCAAAGCTTGTCGTATCGGCCATGTTATATCTATCTCTGACATGGCCAGATTGACCCAAATTTAAAATTAATACAAACTTTTCAACCAACCCTTACATTATAACGACCCTTAGACTGAAAAACCTCAAATCATAGCACTCTTAAATTCCCCTTGTATCATAGGAGTGTTTTTTCAGAGAGTTGACATCGTAATAAACTCCTCACGATTATGAGGCGGTGGTTGCTCATATGTAATGTAGCCATAATCTGCGGAGAAATACTTCTTCAAATCTAAGAGAAGCTGATCCTCTTCCGTTTCAGCCTCACATGCAATGCCGAGTATCATCGCTCCATCATCTGTATACCATACCCCGGCTTTCTTGGAGGAGGAGTCAGAATGCCAGTAAATCGAATATATATGATGAGGATTTTGCTCCATAAAGCGCATAACCTCTTGTGCCGAATAAAAAGTTTCCTCAGGCACATCATTATAAAAGAGCGACACATCATATTCGGTCTGACGCTCTATTGGTTGACCTGGTAAGAATTCAGCTAACAGCTTATTCACAAACTCTGGTTCTCTAGAGTCTATCAGG
>CAYUKP010000385.1:0-1691 GCA_964445335.1 uncultured Verrucomicrobiales bacterium | reverse complement strand
CAATTGGTTAAGCGCGAAATTAACTTTCTCTTTGTCGTCGATCTCTTTAACGAAGGGGTAGATATTCCAGAAGTTAACACTATTCTGTTTTTACGTCCTACAGAGAGTCACGTGGTTTACCTACAGCAGTTTGGGCGGGGGCTGAGACTCTCTGGAGATGATAAGCATTTAACGGTGCTCGATTTCATAGGTGAAGCACGAGACCAATTTCGCTACGATCTCCGATTTGGCTCTCTGCTTCCAGGTAGAAGAAAGGACCTGCGCAAGGAAATAGAGTATGGTTTCCCTCATTTACCAGCAGGTTGCTACATTAACTTTGAGAAAGTTGCCAAAGAACGAATTGTTGGGAATATTAATAAGACTTATCGCAATTTAGACACTCGGATGACTGAACTCTTTCGTGAATGGGATGGTGCTAAGCCGCCAACCTTACTTGAGTTCATTGATAGAACCGAAGAGCCACCTCTAGGGTTCTTAGCCAAAAAGAGTTGGAGCGACTGGAAGGAGAGAAATGGCTTTGCAGTAGAAGAAAATTTGACTGATCATCCTACTCCTAAAGCTGAGAATATAGTGCGCATTATTTGGGTGAATGCACCCCAATACCTTCAGTATATCAAAGAAGCGCTTCTGATTGACGCTGCAGACTTACGAAGCTTTCTAGATAATCCTTTCGCTCAAATGGCGTATCAATTAATCTGGAACGTCAAAGCGTCCACGCTTGGGTTTGAGACAATATATGACGCATTTCTAAACCTTCGCCAAAATCCCCGTACGCGCTCGGACCTTACTGAGCACTGTGATTATGCTCTGTCGCGCTCGATTGTAGAAGTTTACTCTGAGAAGAATGAAAGTGCACTAGAGCTTCATGGCTTGTATACCAGACAGGAAGTCTTAGCAGCATTTGGACGAAGCGACTTAGAGAAGCAGTTTAGTAGTAGAGAAGGAGTACTCTATTTAAAGGAGCATAACATCTCTTTACACTTTGTAACCTTGCGAAAAACAGATGCGTTCTTCTCGGAGAGCACGAGTTATCACGATTATCCGATTTCTCCTTCAAAATTTCATTGGGAGAGTCAGAATGCAACGCATCAGGAAGGCCCTGTGGGGCAGCGTTATCTTAACCATCAAGAGTTGAACCATGACGTACTGTTCTTTGTTCGATTAGCCTCTAAGGCGACGGAAAATAGAGCGCTTACCGCACCATTCGTTTTTCTTGGTGCAGCGGATCTTATCAGTGCTAAAGGAAACAAACCTATTCAAATGGTATGGGAGTTACGTACCCCTATGAGTAAGGAATTTTATAAGGAAGCTAAGAGGGTTGCGGGGATAACATAGTCTCCCAAATGAAACGCTCATTTTGAAAAGGGTTAGTGTTCTTTTGGTTCTTTATTGCTTATTTTAACTTATTAGTTAAATTCTATCAATGGGATTGAAAAGTTTTAGGGTGAGGCTAGTTGTTTATATCGTCTTATCGCTGCTGGCCATGATACTACCAACAGTCTTCTATATGATCAAAAGCGCGAAAAGAGGTCATAATCACAATCTAAGAATGAGAGAGATGATGGAGATGAGGGCGTTTACTGATCAAGTAATGCTACTCTCTGAGCCGTTACAAGAACCCACTGGAGTCATTAAAGGGAGATACACGGAGGAAGACTATAGAGACCTTCTGACGGTTGATCATCTAGAGG
>CAYUKP010000384.1:0-1692 GCA_964445335.1 uncultured Verrucomicrobiales bacterium | reverse complement strand
TTGGAGAGTGGTGAGCTTCGTATGGAGGTTCGCTACTGGCACGAAGATGAGATAGCCCCCTTTGTTGCTACACTTATGGGGCACAACCCTGAAGACCTCGCTACCGATTTAGTAGCCAAGGTATTACCTCAAAAAAACATATAAAAAAATGACTCCTGGAATTTGTTATCTCGTAGGAGCTGGACCTGGCGATATTGGTTTAGTGACCCTTAAGGCAAAGGCATGTTTAGAAAAAGCCGATGTATTAATCTATGATGCGCTCGCAAACCCTGAGCTTCTCTCGTGGGTGCCAAGTCATTGTGAAAAGATTAATGCGGGTAAGCGCGCCAAAAATCATATCCTCAAGCAAGAAGAAACCAACTCCCTTATTGTTCGTAAAAGTTTAGAAGGTAAGGTTGTTGTCAGACTTAAGGGCGGAGATCCCATGATCTTTGGACGAGGTGGAGAGGAGGCTGCCGAGCTTGCAGAAGCAGGTGTTCCTTATGAAATTGTTCCTGGAATTTCGTCTGCAATTGCGGGGCCAGCTTATGCGGGTATTCCTGTGACACACCGAGATCATTGTTCGATGTTGACTTTATTCACGGGGCACGAAGATCCAACGAAAGGTGAGACGAGTTTAAATTATGATCAACTGGCGCATACCCCTGGAACCAAAGTCTTTCTTATGGGAGTTTCAAGAATTTCTGAAATTTGTCAAACTCTGGTAGAGCGTGGAGCTGACTCTGAAACCCCAATTGCCTTGACTCGCTGGGCAACCACTGGGCGCCAACAAACGGTTTCTGGCAATCTTTCTAATATCGCCGATATTGTGAAGGCTCAGAACTTTAAGTCTCCAGCTGTTGCTGTAATCGGGGATGTAGTGAAGGAGCGGGAGAAAATTAACTGGTTTGAGGAAACGCGTCCTCTCTTAGGTAAGAAAATCGTAACTACTCGCACTCGTCATCAAGCAGGGCAAATGAGTAAATTGCTTGGTGAACTTGGCGCTGACGTAATCGAAATTCCAACGATTAAAATTACAGAGCCTGATGATATGGAGCAGTTTAAGGAGTTTGTGGAAGATGTTCATAAGTATGACTGGCTTATTTTTACCAGTCCTAATGGTGTTCACAGGTTTTTTAAGGAGTTCTTTGAGAAGTATTCAGATGCACGGTCTATTGGAGGAGTGAAGATTGCTGCGATTGGGCCTGGCACGCAGAGTGCGATTGCGGAATATCATTTAGGAGTTGACCTGATGCCGCAGAAGTTCGTCGCGGAAGGATTGGTGGAAGCGTTTGCGAAAAAACAAATTGAAAATCAGACGGTTCTATGGGTGAAAGCTAAAGAGTCCAGAGATGTGATTTCATCAGGCTTGAGTGCTCAAGGAGCAATTGTTGATATTTGTCTCGCGTATCAAAGTGTTCCAGAAACAGAAGATCCAACAGGTAATTTTGCCAGATTTCAAAAGGAAGGGGCTGATGCCATTACGTTCACTAGTGCCTCGACTGCTGAAAACTTTTTTGCGATGAGTCCTGACATTCCTGATGAGTGTATTATTGCAAGTATTGGGCCTATTACATCTGAAGCTTTAAAGGCTCTAGGGGAGCCTCCTGCTTTAGAGGCTTCTGTTAGTACTATTCCAAAGTTTGTTGAGGAGATTAAGTCCTATTTTGAAAATCAATAACGGTTTCACGGTGGAGAGAATCTCATTTATAT
>CAYUKP010000383.1:0-1708 GCA_964445335.1 uncultured Verrucomicrobiales bacterium | reverse complement strand
GACTGTGATGATGACTCTATGGCACTTACCGCCGAGCGAGCGCACCTTGACGATGTCACGATTGAGGTAGGATCTCTCGTACTCGATGACCTCCATCAAGGTTGGTTCGGCGTCAGCCCTCTCCGTATGAGTGACGAGTTCTGGGACGGTGCCACTGTCACTATTTCCAAGATCGCTCAAGAAGACCCAGACACTGGATACCAAGAGAGCGGGCACGTCCGCTTTTACGCCGTCTGGGGAGACACGGAAGACGACTGTTCTGTAATCAAGACATATGACCCAGATACCTACCAAAACGAGAACTACACTCCTGTCAATCTCGTCACTGGTGGCATCAACGGAGTAGAGGATGAAGGAGTTTACGGCTCTACCTCGACCTTCCAGTATGATACCAAGTTCTACATGGAAGGCATTCGCCCAGGCAAATGCACCCTAGAATGGAGATATCAAAAGGGTGACGTAGACCTCTCCCACCAACAAACCTTCCTCGTCGCCACTCAACAGTCTAAGGAGGAATGGCAAGAACAACTCGCTTACAAGACCAGACTCCATACTAGTAATGATCCTACAGGCGAAATTGATATTCTCGAATATCCTACTATCAGCGATTCTTACCGTAACCGTATGGAACGTGTTTCAGAATACTACGACTTCTACCAAGAAGCATTTCTTACAGATAATGATCTCATGTGGGCAGGCCTCGCCAGAATGGTAGGAAATATGGCAGCCTCAGGTATTAGTGATGCTGAGTATTTTATCAGCACCGTAGAAGGGCTCAAAGTAATGACTGATTTATTACTTCTGGTGACAGATTCACCTAATGATGAAGAAGCTAATGTTGCGCACCTATTCTTGGATTCGATATCTAAAAATCCACGTGAAGTACAACAGTTGCTATTTGAAGGGGCTTATAGTATTTTTTCAGATGTCGGGTGGGCTCACTACGCTTACCTGTCTTCAGGTATTGAGTCTCTAAATTACGCAGCTAGTGAGTTAAATGATACAAGTGCCATCAACTTATTAGAAGGTTTTGAAATTTTAAATAATAGTAAGATGTCCAATGGTGGAACCGCGTCTTCTAATGCAAAATCTGATGCAGCATGGTATATTACAGACTATGAGCAGAACATTATTGTAGCTCCTACATGGGAATCCATGAAGGCTCTTACATTTAAAGGCGAAAATACAGGCCACCTTATTACACAAGTATTCTCACTCATTTCGATAAATGCAACGCCTGGAGGTATGAGGCTCAGTGAAGCCGTGCCTGGGGGGAATTTAGCTGACACTACAGACCGCTGGCAATGGATAAGTGATCGAGATGACACACCAATTCACCTTCCTGGTTATGACCGAGGTTCGACACCTCTAGGGGTATTGGGAGCATGGGAAAAATTTAGCGACAAGCAAACTTATGTATCTCTCTCTACTGAATATGATGGCCGAAAACGATTTTCAATCATATCGAGGGTAAGTAGATGGCTCCCCTTATTTCCTGAATTAAATATACTTTGGACAGATGAAGACGATGTTAATTAGTTTGCTTAGTACGGTTTGTTTAATCCATGCCGTCGAGGAATTTAACCTAGACCTAACAAATATATCTACCGAGGGTATAACTTGGGAAGATATCTTTAATAGTGGGTTTAGGCCTTCTGCATCTTCTAGGATGATGGCAGGAGTTCGAGACGCACAAGTTACTATTAAA
>CAYUKP010000382.1:639-1715 GCA_964445335.1 uncultured Verrucomicrobiales bacterium | reverse complement strand
TTTTAAAATATGACCGAATCTGTGATCAATAGCTTCAAGAGTGCTTTCGAGGTCCTCTGTGTATTGCTCACATAAAGTATGGAAATGGAGTCCACTAATTCCTGTTAAATCTACTTTATTTATGGATTCTCTTGTTGCTCCAAGGCGTGAGAAACTACTACATGGATCATATTTTTCTGTGCTGCCGGTTGAATGCTCTGGATTGATCCGGATACCATATTTTAGCTGGCCTGATTGGTAACGAGGGTGAGCTAGGACTTTGTCTTTAAATCTTTCCCACTGGCTAGCTGAGTTGAAATCCAGATGACTAGAAATCTCAAGAAGTTGATCTAGTTCTGAGTCTTTGTATGCCGGGGAGTATGTGAGTGTATGTTTCTGCATGTACTCGTTTGAGAGCAATGCTTCGTGCAGGCCACTCGCACAGCAACCGTCTAAATATTCTCCAATGAGAGGAAAAGTGTGCCATAGTGAGTATGCTTTGAGAGCTAAAACGATATGACAGTTAGCTTTTTCTTTGACTTCCTTGAGTAGCTTGAGGTTGTTTTCGAGCTTCTCTAAATCAATGATATAGGCAGGTGATGGAATAGGCTGTGACATTTTGCGGACACAAATCATCATTTTTTCTATGAGAATGGGCAAGAAAATTAATGACTAAGCTTCATCTTTCACGATAGTGCGATGATCAGTTTTATCTATTTTTTTACAAAGTGGCATGACTTAAATCTTTGGATCTAGGTTGATGAATGAGAAAGGTCTGTCCTCGTTGAATAGGAAATAACGTATAAGTATTTATGAAACTGATAGTAACTTTTTTACTGCTCTTTATAGGAGTGTCTCATGCAGAAGAACGTAAGCCCAATATTCTTTGGATTTATGTTGAGGATCTATCTCCATGGATGGGGAAGTATGGACACAAAATTAATGAGGGAAAAACTCCAGCTCTCGATGCTTTAGCTGAGAGTGGAGTGTTGTATGAGAGATGTTTCATGCCATCACCAACTTGCTCCACATCCCGCTCAGCTCTTATCACAGGTGCAAACCAAGTGAAAAGTGGAGCACACCACCATAGATCATCG
>CAYUKP010000382.1:0-629 GCA_964445335.1 uncultured Verrucomicrobiales bacterium | reverse complement strand
CCAGTATATCTACCAGAAGGTTGGAAAACGGTCCCTGAAATCTTCAGGGCGAACAGCTACGCAACCTTAAATAAAGGGAAGGACGACTACAACTTCATGTTTGATCGTTCCAAACTCTATACCTTTTTCAAGGGGAGAAAGGTAAGAGATGGTGTGATTGGAAATCAAGGATTAGAAGTTCTACCAAAAGACCAACCCTTTTTCGACCAAATTCAGATTATGGGAGGAAAGAGCAAAGCTAAACCAGCCGAGACAGTCTCTCCGGATGAGGTGAAAGTGCCGGCTTATTTCCCTGATACGAAAATTTACAGAAGCCTCTGGGCTGAACATTATAATGATGTAAGAGCGACTGATGATGATGTGAAAAAAATCATTGATCAACTTAAGGAACTTGGTCGTTATGAAAATACGATCATCTTCTTTTTCTCAGATCATGGATTTAATTATTCTGTTAGGCATAAGCAATTTTGTTATGACGGAGGTCTTCATATTCCACTTATCATATCCGGAAAGGGGATTGCACCAGGGGTAAATAAAGACCTCGTTGACGGCCTAGACATTTCAGCAACCTCGTTAGCTCTTGCTGGTATTGAGATTCCTGATTGGTTTGATGGTAATAATCTATTCGC
>CAYUKP010000381.1:0-1717 GCA_964445335.1 uncultured Verrucomicrobiales bacterium | reverse complement strand
CCAACATTGGCTTCATGTGGTGTATTCGTTTGAGTTATTTCTATCTGGCGTTCGACAAAAATATATCCGGTCTTTGTGAAGGTTAAGGTATGCGTCCCTTCTCCAACTCCAGAAAGTTCATAGCTACCGTCTTCTAGCGTGCGCGTAGAAAGAGACAGCTTAGACACCTCTACAATCACACCCGCAATCCCCTTACCGCTAGAGCCTTCAAAAACTTCTCCCTTGATAGACCCATCACCTTTTTGACCTTCTACAACAGTAGTCTCCTTCTTCGGTTCATCTAATGTATCTGACGATTCTCCCGCATCTTCAGATGACTCCTCAGAGGTTTCAGAGGTTTCAGAGGTTTCAGAGGTTTCAGAGGTTTCAGAGGTTTTCTGTTCCTCTTCAATAGCTTGCGCCTCCTTAATCAGCTTTAAAACTTCATCATTTTGAATCGCTTTTTCCTTTTGTGCACCTTCTAAAAGAGAAGCCTCTTGAACTATCTCATCCTCTCCTCCTACAGCTTGACTTACAGCGTTCCCTTCCAATTGTGCAAAGAGAGGGAATATCAAACTCAGTGTAACAAGCACTATGGTCCGAGAAAAAGCCTTAATCATGTCGGCCTTTATGCATGCCGCCTCTTATAAAACAAGCATCAAGAAATGACAAATGTGACTATTTTGTCACATTAAGAACACGACAACTTTTCTTTGGAAAATGTGCTGAGTATCAAACCGATTCTAACCAAAGAGCAGCGCCCTGCCCTCCTCCAACACAACAACTCACCAACGCTTTACGCCCACTGGTCTCTCTTAACTGGTGCAAGGCTGTTAAAACAAGACGCGCTCCGGTTGCTCCTGCAGGGTGTCCGAGAGCTATCGCACCTCCGAGACGATTCAACTTCAAAGGGTCTATCTCACCTATCGCGTGTCTAAGCCCAGCCTTACGAGCATATTCATCTTGAGAAAGGGCCTTCATACAAGCTAAAACTTGAACCGCAAAAGCCTCATTTATCTCGACAATATCTGCATCCCCCAAAGAAAGACCAGCTCGCTGATTCGCCTCATAAATGGCTCGCACAGGCCCTATCCCCATACACTTCGGATCACAACCTGTATAAGCGTACTCGACCACTTTCCCAAGAGGCGACAACCCCAATTTTTGAGCCATCTCTTTCGTTCCAACCAAAAGCGCCACCGCACCATCTGTCACTTGTGAACTATTTCCCGCCGTCACCACACCATTTTGCGGATCAAATACAGGCTTTAATTTTTGTAATGCTTTAAACTTCGTCCCCTTACGCACCCCATTATCCTTTTCAACGATCTGCCCGTCAATGATGACTGGGGAAATCTCAGTCGAGCGAGCCTCCACTTGATCAAATGCTCTTTTTTGCGATTCCTCCGCAAAGAGGTCTGCTTGTTCTCGACTAATATCGTATTGGTCAGCGACTATTTCAGCAGTCTCCCCCATCCTGAGTCCAAGCGCATGATCGGTAAGGCCAACCTCAACTCCAATTGTAGAAGCTAAATCTTTAGACATGCTTTCTGCCCCACCAACGAGATAAAGCTCCCCTCGTCCCGATTTAATACGCTCACAAGCAGTCGTAAGCGACTCAAAGCCCGACGCACAGTTGCGTTGCATAATTACTCCAGGAACACTCTCAGGAACTCCTGCACGCAATGCCATATCGCGAGCGACATTAGTTGTTGCATGCCAGACACCTCCTATAATG
>CAYUKP010000380.1:0-1718 GCA_964445335.1 uncultured Verrucomicrobiales bacterium | reverse complement strand
ATATGAGCTACGAACCTAATGAGCTACTAGGAAATATCTATGATCAAGCATCATTCGATGACCTCGATGGAAACCTAGACTCTTACCCGTCCTACCAGGAACTGAAAAATGCCCCCTCTCAACAATACGGCAAAAAAGAACTCATCGGGAAAGGGGCGCTGAAAGAAGTCTTTAAATGCTATGACGCCAGAACTCAACGGTATGTCGCACTAGCGAAACCTCTCTCCGACCTCCATCATGAATATTACGAACACTTTATTCATGAAGCCTGGCTCACCTCTTCTCTGGCTCACCCCAACATTATCAAGCTCTACGATCTGAATCTAGATCAAGACGGGGTGCCTTTCTTCACCATGGACCTGAAGGGGAATGAAAACTTAAGAGACCTCGCGTTATCTACCAATGTCTTATCGGAACGTCTTGAAGCCTTTATGAAGGTCTGTGACGCCCTCTCTTATGCCCACTCCAAGGGCATCATTCACTTAGACCTCAAACCTGAAAATATTCAATGTGATCAATTTGGTGAGGTCCTCGTTTGTGATTGGGGGCTAGGCAAATTAATCGGTCATCATCCCGACACCGACCACTCTACGGTTCCCCCTCACCTCAACTACTCGGGATACGATACCTTGTATGGAGAAATCAAAGGCACTCCAGGATACATGGCTCCTGAGCAAATCCAACAGGGCCGACCAAAAGACCAACGCACTGACACCTTCGCGCTAGGATGTCTCCTCTATTTCCTCTTAACTCTAGAGCCTCCCTTTAAAGGAAACCGTGACTCCGTTTTCTCTCAGACGCTGAAAGGGAACTTACCTCCACTCTCTCACAATAAGGCTATCCCCAAACGGCTCGCGCCAGTCATCGTCAAAGCCCTTTCAACCTCGCCCTCAGATCGATATCAAGATGCCAAAGAAGTCAAAGACGAGATCCAACTCTTCCTCAGTGGGATGTTTACCAAAGCAGAAAACCCGCCTCTCATTCTGAGAGCGCAGCGTTTTGTCTCGAGGCACCCGATCAAGTTCTGGATCTTATTAAGCGCGATCTGCTGTATTAATCTCGTCCTTTACATGAGCTCACAACAAATCAAGGAGCGTGAGCAAGAGACACAAATCCAAGCCGCAAGCGCCAACTCCCTCCGCGATGACATCGAACAACTCATGCATGAGTATGACACCTTTTCTGCTGCGGTTAAAGAATCCAGCGAGACTCTTGCCTCCGATATTATCCAAAAAGCCCATGACTCGATACGCAACCATTCAGACCCGCAAGAACGCGTCGAGGTCATGGACAAGGCTGAAATCCTCTTACAAAAGGCAACCGAAATCTCGAATGGTAACAAAAGTGGTTACGCGCAACAATTCTATATTAAACTCATCGCACTCAATTTCTCCGGAGCTCTCAATATTAATGCCAAAACCGATTTCCCTCTCGAATTTTACAATACGCAACGTTACCTATCCATTGCCAAACAGTTCCCCAATTATAATTACAATCAACAAAAACGGCCCCCGCTCAACAAACTGGTCCACTTCATTAGATACCTTTCATCTCTAGCAGAACAGGCTGGAGACACTCCTGACCCCAGAAATAGCAACGACAAAATCGCCAGAAAGTATGAGAACCTCGCGGAAATCGTTGTGGTCTACGACTGGATGTACCGAAAGGATAAAAGCCGCTATACCCATGTCTTTGTTGAACTACTCAAAATCTTAAAT
>CAYUKP010000379.1:0-1719 GCA_964445335.1 uncultured Verrucomicrobiales bacterium | reverse complement strand
AGACGGGACTTATGGAGAGGCTTATCGCGTTTCCGCAGCCTGTGCGGAGTTTGGATCTTGTGTAGGAAAGAATGAAGTCTTCCATGAAGCCGCTTGCTTGACCGCTAGGGAAGAAGCCTCAGTCTCTCAAGAGCTAGGTGAGTCTGAAGAAGCTGGATTTGCCGTAGATGTCTGGGGGTCTGATGATGATGTCGATTGTGGAGACAGTGATGGGAAAAACTCCGAAGGTGAAGATGCGGATGAAGGAGAAAATGAGAGAGAAGCTGATGCGGAAACCTATGTTGGTTAAGCTATAGGATAAAAATACCTAACACCTGAATGCGTAAAAAGGCGCATTTAGGTGCATAATTTCTTTTTAAATTCATGGTTCAGTTGCCAACTGTTGACACCCTAAGGCAGTCATTTACTAGACAGAAATCGTCACCTCTTTGTAGAGGAAGGATTTAGAGGTTAGATTAAGTGAAAACATGTGATACAATTGTTTTGTGATATGACATGGTTTAATTTAATTCTCGAAGAGGTGCAAAAGCCCTTTTTATATTTCATCCATTCCAGTCAGCGTATTTATTGGGTGTATTTGCTCTCAGCCATAGCTTGCGCTTTAGTGGTTTATGTTTATTCTAAGTCGCATGCTAATCGCCTGTCTCTCAAGGGATTTCTTACGTTTTGTTTCCCTAAGTCGATCTACTTTCACAAGTCGGCGAAGTTAGATTATTGCTACTTTATTATTAATCGGATCTTTTTGGCTTTACTGTTTATTCCCGCACTCACGCTCATTTATCCATATTTAACCAAGGTAGTTTCTTCAGGTCTTGCTGGTCTGTTTGGAACAGTGGGGTGGTCTATTGGCACTCCGTTCGTTTTTAATCTTTTATTTACGGTGGTTTCTGTTCTCGCGATTGATTTTGGAGTCTACCTCTCTCACTATCTTTTGCATAAGGTTCCCTTTCTGTGGGAGTTTCATAAGGTTCATCATTCTGCAGAGGTGATGACGCCCTTGACTCTTTATCGGATGCATCCTGTCGACGAGATTTTAGCGTTTGGATTGACTTCGGCGATTTCTGGGAGTGTTGCTGGAGTGTTTGCCTATCTTTGTGGTAATGAAGTTACGCCTTATACGTTTTGGGGGGTGAATGTGGTGATCTTTACATTTTATATATGTGGTTATAATTTAAGACATAGTCATGTTTGGCTTTCCTTTGGGTCTAAACTTGAAAAGCTCTTTATTAGTCCGGCTCTTCATCAGGTGCATCATAGTACAGATCCGAAGCATTTTGATAAGAATATGGGACTTATTTTCTCTATCTGGGATCGGTTATTTCAGACGTTTTATCTGCCTGAACGCAAAGAAAACTTAACATTTGGCTTAGGAACTGAAGAGACGAAAGAGTACTCATCTATCAGTCGCCTTTACTTACGCCCTTTTTATCAAAACGCCAAATCTATGTCACGATGGTCAGTTTTATTCTGCATGATAGCTTTGTTTTTGGGTGTAGGCTTCTATAGCCTAGGGACCAAGCTTAAGCCTTGGTTAGAGCGTTCACAGACAAAGGTGTTATTAGAAGAGTTGACTTCGGCTGAAGTAGCGAAGTTGGTCGCAGACGGGTATACTACAGTGTTAGTTCCTACTGGAGGAGTGGAGCAGAACGGCCCTCATATGGTACTGGGTAAGCATAATTATATCGTGAAGTTTACGGCCGAGGAAATCGCGCATCGTTT
>CAYUKP010000378.1:0-1724 GCA_964445335.1 uncultured Verrucomicrobiales bacterium | reverse complement strand
ACTATGGTTTAGTACTACATGACGCACAAACTCCGTAGAAGGTGAGTTCGTGTGTCAATGCAGTAAAGCCAGAGGATTCAGCTAACTGCTCTTCCAGTTGCTTTACTGGGCAACACTTGTTTAAGATTTGGACATCACCACAAATTCTACAAATCAGGTATTCGCTATGACCTTCCCCAGTGTTAAGAGCAAATCTAGCTGCTGAATGTGAGAAGTTCAATCTACGTAGGAGACCGATCCCCTCAAGGCGTTGTAAAATCCGAAAGATTGTGGCTCTGTCACATGCATCTTTAAGATGCTTTGTTACTTCTAAGTCTTGTAAAGATTGGGGTAATTTAGCCTCTGAGAGAGCAAGCAAAACGGCACGAAGGCTGACGGTGATACGCAAACCGTGCTCTCTACAATATTGCAATAAATCATCCATAAATCTGCATCTAGGAATAGGGAGGAATCCTGACCAATACAACTATGAATTTAAGCCCAATCATAGTTCCCTCCAAAAAACCTTTGTTAGGCGAAAATAAGTGAATAGGGGGAAGAAAATAAGGGTTGATTTAGAGCGTGATTTACGATGCGGTATGGGCATGAGAAAGCCTGATCCCGAGTTAACCAAAGAAAGAGAAGAAGCCTGGATTGGTGATGCGGTACTTGCCTTATTTGCGCGGAAATGGATCCTAGAGCAGGATGGAAAGATGAATGGTGAAAAGTTTGTCAGGTTTACCTCAAATGACTTTTTAAGGCGTTTAGGCAACCCAACTTCTGAAGAAGCCGCGATAGGTCGCGTCTATACCAATGAAGGTCTCGACGCTGCGATGCGTTACATTGAGGAGCGTCACCTTCCTGTGTTTGTCCAGTTGGAGAAATCTCGGGTCAGACAACGCTTAAAGTAATGAGTTAATCCGTGGACCAAGAGCAGGCAAGGTCTAGAAGCTCGGCCTTTTCCTTGAGGGTGCGTTCTAAAGGGAGTTGTGCAAGGCCTATGAGGCGTCGCAGAATTTCAACCCCAGCATATCGTTTCACTAAAGCTGAGTCTACCTTAGAGTTGTAAAGGGTGAGAATCTCTTTGAGTGTCGTCTCTTGGTGAGTAATAAGCGCTGAGTGTGCAGTGAGGATTCCTAGATCAAACTCCGCACAACCAAGATGACTAAATTCAGGGTCTAGGGCGTAGACGGTTTCTTGTCGTTGCATCCAGCTTCCTGGGTAATAGTCTCCATGCACTAGGGTCGTTCCTCCGGCTAAATAATGCGCGCCTAGTTCTCGAATGGTATGAACGAGCTTTTGATGTGTTTTAATGGGCTGAGCCAGTTGGTGTAGACCTACTTGAACGGAGTCTAAATCAAACCCATTGTCTTCGAGAAAGGGGAGTTCAAATATATGTTGATGATTGAGCTGTAGGAGCTGGAGATTGTCAGGGTAGTCTTCGGGAGTCTCACATTCATGGATGCCTCTTGCGATCTTGACTGTTTGCTCTAGCTGAGTTGGGGAAAAGCTTCGTTTTGTATAGAGGTTTGTCAGGTCTGAACCCTCTCCTAAGTCTTCAAGGACCAAAAGGTTGTGACCTGAAAAGAAGTCTATGACACTGGGGAGAGTGTTGCGAACCTCATGTTGGGAGGTTGCTGTATAAAAAGCATGTTCAACAGAGATGCGTTCGAGAGGGGCTGGGATTGATTGGTAGCGTTGTACGAATGGTCGTGATTGCTTTAGAATAAGGGATTTCTTTTGAA
>CAYUKP010000377.1:0-1730 GCA_964445335.1 uncultured Verrucomicrobiales bacterium | reverse complement strand
GTAGTTGAGATGGTTTGATTGCTTCGATGATGAGATCCTGCATATCACTGACTGAGGCGTATTTGTCGATGGTGTAGCCGAAATCTTCAATCGTTTCTCTAAGAAAGTCTTTTTTCAAAACTGTCTTAGTCTTGTATCCGATCAACTCTCGATAGCCGTATTCACGCATCTCAATATTATAATGATTGCGAATAGCATGTGCCACTTCTTCAGGGATACAGTCAAAATTTACTCCAGACTCATCTCTAACCTCTGTTAAAATCCCCTTAGATTGTAGGGCAAGACGCACTTCTTTGATGTCTTCAAGAGTATAAGGCTGATTTCCTTCAGTAGGGAATTTATTGAGGCGAGCTTCCAACACATAATATTCCCTTTCTGAAATTTTTAAACGTCTACGGATTTTATCAATAACCTGAATCCGTGAAGTAAAAAGTAAAAAAAGAGAGTGTAAACCATACGCCATAAAGGCTAACGGTTAGTTACTACACAAACCCGTTGGGTTTACAACTCTCTCAGACATGAAGATATCTACGACTTCCGAAAAAATCAATGCCCAAGGCGGACTAATTCTAGTCGGTCAGCTTCTCAATAAGTTTTGCAAGCTTCCAGAGCTCTTCTCTAGCCAAAAGATCGCCCCGAACCAGAGCTTTAGTGATGGGAATATTCTTAAGATCTCCATTGGTCTTCTCTGTCAAGGACGCACGCACTTCTCCGATGTGGAACTCTTCAGAGGAGAAGCTGGCGAAATCATGCGTCATGGATTAGAGGTCAATGCCATCCCTAGTGAAGCGAGCTTTAGGCAACATTTTAACAAGATCGCCAAGAGGACTCCTGCGATGGATACCCTTCAGGAAGCCAACCAAAACCTCCTCAAAAGCGTCACGCCAACCCCCATCAAAGTCGGAGCAGAACTCTTCATCCCTAATGACATCGATGTTACGCCCTTGAATAATGAAGGCAGCCACCGAGAAGACATCGGGTTCACGTATAAAGGGTTCATGGGGTTTGCCCCCATTATGAGTAATCTTGGCAAAGAAGGCTACCTCATCCATCATGAGCTCCGTCCAGGCGACCAACATAGCCAAAAAGACACTCCTGAGTTCCTAGAAGAGAACTTTCGTCTCCTAGCTGAGCTTGATTTAGAGCATAAAGTTTTAGTTCGGCTCGACTCTGGTTTTGACAGTGCGGACACTCTCAAAGTGCTCCGAGACAGTGGGCATAGCTTTTTAGTGAAGCGGAATCTGCGAGGTGAAGATAAAGTTAAGTGGTTGAGCTTAGCCAAGGCCCATGGGGGACCCGACGAAACTCCACGGAAAGGAAAAGAGGTGTATTATGGCACTGCTGAGCACTGTCTCCCAGGTGGGGAATCCAGCTCTCAAAAGCCGCTCACCTGTGTTTATAAAGTGACGGAGCGGAGCATTGACCGTGATGGGCAAGGTTGCTTAATCCATGATTTAGAAGTAGACCTCTATTGGACAAACCTCGCGGTCAGTCCACAGGAAGTCATCGCTCAATACCATGATCATGCGACGAGCGAGCAGTTTCATAGTGAGATGAAAAGCGATATGGGAATCGAGCGTTTCCCGAGTAAATCTTTCTTAGTCAACGAGCTCTTTTTTATGGTCGGGATGATCGCCTATAACATCTTACGAGTCATAGACTCACGGGTGATGAATACCGTAGAAGACTGGCCAACATTTTACCGAAAGAAAGGCGAGAAACAGAAAAGA
>CAYUKP010000376.1:0-1734 GCA_964445335.1 uncultured Verrucomicrobiales bacterium | reverse complement strand
TCATAATAGATGTTTGCTCTCAGACTATGAGTTTAAGCAGGTGCTAAATCAGCTCTCTAAGGGAAACGTCTTTGAAAAGGCGAAAACGCTCCGTGATAAGGTGCAATACACGAAGGATGATGGGGAAACTGGATACCTTGAACTCATTAACCAGCTCCATTGGTGTAAGAACCAGTATCAGGTGACGAACCAAGTCACGATGACAGGGAAGTATCAGAACCGCTATGATGTAACCCTCCTTGTAAATGGTCTTCCTCTGGTGCAGATCGAACTTAAACGTCGAGGGCTGGAGATGAAGGAAGCCTTTAATCAAACGATTCGCTATCATAAGCACTCCTTTGGTGCGGGAAAAGGGCTGTTTGGGTTCTTACAGATGTTTGTGATTAGCAATGGAGTGAATACTAAGTATTACGCCAACAATCCATCTAAGAAAGGCAAGCCCGCTGACTTTAAGCAGACCTTCTTTTGGGCAGATGAAGAGAATAAGAAGATTGCCCAACTTCAGGACTTTGCGGAGGTTTTTCTAGAGAAGTGCCAACTCTCTAAAATGATCACGAAATACATTGTCCTGAATGAAAGTGATCAAATCTTAATGGCACTGCGTCCTTACCAATACTATGCCGTCGAAAACATTGTTGAGACCGTGAAGACCACTCAGAATAACGGCTATATCTGGCATACTACAGGTTCAGGAAAGACGCTCACGTCCTTTAAAACCGCTCAAATCCTCACGCAGTCCCCAGAGGTGAAGAAGGTGGTCTTTGTGGTGGATCGGAAAGACCTAGACTTTCAAACAATCAAGGAATTCAACGCCTTCTCCGAGGGCAGTGTCGATGCCACAAGTAATACCCAGAAGCTGGTGAAGCAGTTTGGGGATGATACCAAGCTCATTGTCACCACGCTCCAGAAGCTGAACACCGCTATTATGCGTGAGAAGTATCTCAAGACGATGGAGAAGCTCAAGGGGGAGAATATGGTCTTTATCTTTGATGAATGCCACCGTTCTCAGTTTGGAGACACGCATAAGCGGATTACCGCCTTCTTTGATAAGGTGCAGATGTTTGGATTCACTGGCACGCCCATTTTTGCCAAAAACGCCTCTAAAAACGCTCTCGGGAAACGCACCACCAAAGACCTCTTTGGGAAGTGTCTGCATAAATATGTCATTACAGATGCCATTCGAGATGAGAACGTGTTGAAATTCTCCGTGGAATACATCCGTACCTTTAAGCAGAAAGACCATATCGAAGACATTGAGGTCGAGCAGATCGACACCAAGGAAGTAATGGAGTCACCAGAACGACTCGAAAAGATTGTCGATTACATCATTCTCAACCACCCGAGGAAGACACACAACTATCAGTTTACCGCCATGATGGCCGTGCCAAACGTGCCAACCCTGATCAAGTATTATGAGTTGTTTAGAGAGAAGCTAAATCAAGGGCTTCACAACCTCAGGATAGCCACGATATTCTCCTATGGAGCCAACGAAGAAGAACGAGAAGACGAAACAGGATTAGGTGGCGATGATGTCATACCTGATGAGGGTGAACCTGTAAACAAGCACTCTCGGGAGAAGCTAGACGAATACATTGGAGACTATAATGCCCAATACGGCACTAACTATTCTACCGATAACTTTTATGGGTATTACAAGGACGTAGGAAAGCGAGTGAAAGCAAAGGAAGTCGACATTCTGCTCGTAGTCAACATGATGCTCACGGGGTTTGATAG
>CAYUKP010000375.1:0-1748 GCA_964445335.1 uncultured Verrucomicrobiales bacterium | reverse complement strand
CTGCAGAAAGATCCAATTTTTCACTTAGAATATCTCCTGATACAGCAGGAGCCTCGAACTTAAAGTCTACCAAAGTTTCACTAATTTCTGGAGTAATGATCGCCTCATCCATCACATCTTCTAGCTCTGCGATCTGCTCAGACACTTCTAGTAGATCATCGGCAGGTGGTGGGATTTTACTCAACTCTGGGATTTCTTTTAACTCCTTTGGCGGAAAAGAGGTCATCTTGATCTCAGCTGGCACCTCTTCCTCTTTTTCACCCTCCAATAGCTTGATAATGACGGGAACCTTCTCAAGAGCTAGAAAAAGGCAAAAATGAAAGATCACTCCCATAAGTATAGCAATGATGATCCAGAGCCCGAAGTTCTCTGACTTCGGCATCAAGTACGATGATGTATGGCGTGCATTACGCCAACTGTATCCTTGCTCAGCCATAATTGCTTAGTGCTATAAAATACGCACTTTGGCTTGAGATTCCATCAAAATAAGCGAATTAATGTAAACTTTAGGTAAGTTCGCCGTGTATTTCTTTTTTCTTCAAGGAGAGCTTCTTCTTGTAGCGTGATTGGACGATATCGACAATAATCATGACTACTATCACAAAGTAGAAGGTCGCTTTGCTCATCGCATTGACGTGGTATCCGCCTTTAGCCACTTCAGCCTCTTTACCGTGTGAGGTGATCGTCTCAAGGATCACATCACCATTTTGGTCTACATCATTCCAAAATGATAAATGTGCCTTATGCCCGCCTTCTGAGAGTAGCAAGATCCCTACAACGAGAAGAATAAATAGCCCCAAGACTTCATACATGCGATTTTTTTGTAGGAAATTAGAAACCCCGTCCGCTAATAAAATCATCATTGTTCCACTGGCCACAATGGCCACCACCATTACCCATGATTGATCCGTCATCTCCTTGCTGAGCATGATCGTATCGAACGAGAAAACGAGGTTCATGATCACGATCATGGTCACCACGCTAAATACGCTAGCAGGCTTTTTATCCTGACCGTGATGGATCTCTTCCAAACTAATCATGTGCATGATCTCCTTGATCGCAGTGTAGAGAATAAACGCACCACCAAAGATGGTAAGCAACGCATCAAAGGTGAACTCCCCATAAATATACTGCGAAGAGATTCCAAACATCGGCGCGGTGAGTTTATCCACCAATGCTAAGATGGTAAAAAGAAGAACCACGCGCAGAGCTATCGCAATAATGATCCCCCATAGACGAACCTTCGACTGGCTTTCTTTGGGAGCTCGCTTCGACTCAAGCGAAATGTAGAGTAGATTATCAAAACCAAGTACAGCTTGGAGAAAAATAAGAATCAGTAGGGTAGTAAGGTGCTGGAAAATTTCCATGTTTTGATTAAGCGAAAATCACCAATTATTGCAAGAGTTTACATACGACTTCTCTTCATCAGTTTCTAAATCCCTCTCATCGCAGCCTTGCCTTTCATAAATAATCTGACATGTAGCTATTATGAAAATTGCCACTCTTCTTCTCATCCTGATTTGCATGTATGCGTTACCACTACATGCTGCTGAAAAATTTCTTAAACTCAAAGATACCACCGTAGCTGATGGTTCCAAAATAAAACACAGGCCTGGTGACATCTTTAAGATAAAATCAGGGAAGCGAATCAGCCTCACTCTCAAGAACTTCGTTGGCACCGCAGACAAGCCGATTGTTTTCATCAATGATGGAGGAATTGCAGAATTCAATGCCTCAGAAGCACGAGG
>CAYUKP010000374.1:0-1749 GCA_964445335.1 uncultured Verrucomicrobiales bacterium | reverse complement strand
GTTCACGATATAACTGGTGGCTTATGGGTTCGGCTTCAGTTGAACCATAAACGATAACGATGTCTGATGAAGGGGATTCCTGAGCTAAGGAGGAGAGAAAGGTTGGGAAGACAGGTGCTCCGCCAGTATAGATGACCTGAAATTCTGGAAGTAATCGATCTTTATAGAGTTTCTGAAAAAAGGCAGGAGAAGCTGCGCAACGAGTAACATGATGTTTCAGGCACTGTTTCATTATTTTACCACTTGCTGCCTGAGAAGGGTATTT
Organism: uncultured Verrucomicrobiales bacterium; assembly: GCA_964445335.1. GTDB lineage: Bacteria > Verrucomicrobiota > Verrucomicrobiia > Verrucomicrobiales > Akkermansiaceae > WTJZ01. The sequence continues at coordinate 1,484 of CAYUKP010000374.1, read as the reverse complement.
GAGGTTTGTGTCAGCAATGACTGATGTCATACCAGATGCCAGATTTGCCAACCCAAAGATGGGCAGAGTGATTAAGTCGACTTCAGAGGGAGAATGCGATAAACTCTTAGATAATGCGCGATGTTGTGCCGTCAAGAAGGCATGCGAACGGCATGCTATTTTGGGTAGACCTGTACTCCCACTGGTAAAGGTGATGAGAGCTGGGTGTGTAGCTGAGAGCCTTTTGGGAGAGACTATCCCGAGTGTTTGGTGACGAGATAAGTTTAAGTGTTTACTAAAAGGTGCCCATCCATTCGTATGTAGTGCGACTTTTATTTGTCGAAAGGGACGGTGCTTCAACCGTAATATATGTGACTTAGCAGTGCCTAAAAAGGCATCGGGTTGGACTTGCTCGCATGCGTATGTGATCATTTTCTGTCTAGCGCCAGGATCTAAAATGACAGCGACTATTCCCTGATGAAAACAAGCGAGGAGGCTAATATAAAGATCTACTCCCATCGGTTGCATAAAAAGCACCTTTGCCCCAGAGTGTAGCTTAGCATTTGCGAGTTGTTGAGATGTGGATTGTACGTGGGAGAGAAGCTCTCCATAAGTTAAGGTGCGCTCTTTAGTTTCACTACCTTCGATGAGCGCGGGGTGGTTGGGGGTCTTATGAGCCCATTTGTAGAGCTTATCGATCAGATTCATTATCTGGATAGTGTTTGGCGACTAAGGCGTATTGGCGGATGAGAGTAGGTGTGTAGCGTTTAGTAATGCGCAGGGATAGGTTTTTCTCGAACTGAAGAGCGTGAATGGCATGAGTGAATCCTTTCTTATAGGCTACTCCTTGAACTTGCTCTACGAGGAGGTTTCCAAGGCCTAGTAACCCAGAAGTACGACATGTAGCTAAGGTTTTGATTACTAGGGTGTCTGGTGTAGATGCGGCTGGATAGCAAAACACAAAACCAACTAAGCGGCCTGCCCTTTCTGCTAATAGGACAAGTTGGGGATCAATCAGAGTTTGAGCTTTACTGTAAGTTGTTAAAAATTGAGAGAGAGGAAGGTTGGTGTAGAGAAAGTTTGAGCGAAAGCTCACCATAGAAAGTGCATGAATTGCTTCCAGATCTTGTTCAAACTTTGAGATGTTGAGAGGTCTTATTACAATTCCTCTTTTTTGCATTCTTTTCTCTACTTTCTCTAGGCGTGATGTTGGTGAATGTAATGGTGTACGAGATGAGCTGTAACGTGAAAATGTGTCAAACCCAGCTTCACGAAAGAGAGTTTCCCAGTAGGAGGGCGTGTGAGGTTCAAGGGGGAATGGAGGGGAATCATCGGAATACGTTGTGAGACGGTGGTTGAGCCATGTATTGCCATTCATCGGTCCGACTACTGTAGAGTGAGTTTGCCCCAGGTAATTGGAAGCATATTTTAAAAGTTCGATACTGTCTTTGGTGTTGCTGAGGAGACAGGCACCCAGAGTTCCAATAGGTTGGCCTTTATAAAGA
>CAYUKP010000373.1:0-1762 GCA_964445335.1 uncultured Verrucomicrobiales bacterium | reverse complement strand
GATTAGTCGTATTGAGCGATGCCGTCTGCGATCGCCTTAGCAATACTATCACGATAGTGCCCATTACGGAGCTTGTAGCGATCGAGGCTATTACTAACGAAGCCGATTTCAGTAAGGATGGCAGGGCAACGGGTGTACTTGATTACCTTGAACTTCTCGAACTTGAGGCCACGGTCGTAACCTCCGACCTTGTCAATGACCTTGGTTTGAACTGCTTTAGCAAGTTTGTATCCTTCCTTACCATAGTAGAAGGTCTCAATCCCAGTAGCCTTTCTGTTCCAAGCCTTATTGACGTGGACACTGACGAAGATGGTGTTCTTAGAATTATACTTGTTAGCTAAGTTATAACGATCAGAGAGGGAGAGCTTACGGTCGGTGCGACGGGTCATGATTACCTTATATCCCTTTTTCTTGAGGTAGCGCTCTAGACGGAGGCAGGTATCGAGGGCGAGATGCTTCTCGTAGACCTTACTATGCGCTCCACCCTTATCAGATCCTCCATGTCCAGGATCAATGATGACGGTTTTTAGCCCGAAGGCTGGAGACAACATCACCAGCGGGAGGAGAAATTTTAGAATCGATCTCATAACAACAAAGTCAGCTGATACTGACTGGAGAACAAAAAATAAAGGAGATTTTAAAAATTCTAAAGAAATTAGGGCGAATCCTCAGCCAAGTGTTAATGGAGCACAAATTTCTTTAAAATAGAGATTACCACAAGAGAGAGGGTTGGGTGGAAGGCGGATACTGCTTTGCTTACTCAACTGCAGATGGCTTCGTTACTCTCGCAGGACATCGTCCTCGTCTGAGAGTCTTTAAGGTGGTCCACGGAAATACGCGGAAGGTCACGGAATTTCTTTGAGGGTTAACCACTAAGAGCACGAAGAATTGATTTGAGGTAGATGTTCGGTGATCAGAGCAAGGGAAAAGCTGAAAATACATCATCTTGGGCTCGAGGTAGTGTACATTTACGTGTGGTAAACGATCGAAATATGCTTGAATTGAGTGATTTTGGGGTCTAATTAAGTCAATGGGCGTATAATAGGTGCTCTTTTTTATCTTCTGCTTCCTTTCAAAATGAGAATCCGACAAATCCATGATGTTAATTTCGCATCTGTTCTGACTAAGGGACAGAGCGCTGAAAATAATTCTAGATCAAATATCTAAAGTAATAAACTGTTGTGAAACTAAATAGTAAAATATTTTTATTAAGCTTGTCCGCTCTGATTCCGATTGCCTTCTTTTGCATAGCTTGGATTGAAAAAGATGAACCTCAAGAAAATGATTTACAATTCTTAGTGGAGAGTGTGATGAATAATAGTTACTCGATTTTGACAGACATTGCTAATAACTATATTGTAAAATATGATGACTCTCGAAGTGTTACAGTAGTTTCTCCAAAGGGAGACGTTTTTGAGTGCGATACATTGGAGAAGCTTGAAACTGTTTTTGCAAAACTGAACTTTCCTAAATACAGCATAATGTATGTTGGTGACAAAAATACTGACAAAGCATTGCTGTCTAATGATTTGTATCGGGATAATGCTTTTGAGAGGCAAATTATCGAAGTGCTTAGGGTAAAAGAGAAAACGAATGATTAGAATAAGGGCTATATTATTACACTTGTCTGTCCCTCTGTTTGATATGGGGTTGTCCTACAGCGTCTAGATATACCTTGTCAATCCCCCATTATTCGCCTTTATCACAATATTAAAATGTATACAACATCAATACTTGATAGGCTTGGTTATAAGGAGCTGTC
>CAYUKP010000372.1:0-1766 GCA_964445335.1 uncultured Verrucomicrobiales bacterium | reverse complement strand
CCAATGCTTCTTGTGCACGTTTTAACAATAAAACACCACACCCTTCAGATCTAACATATCCATCGGAGTTCTCCGCAAATGGAGCGCATTGATTCTTTCTTGATAAAGCTTTGACCTTACAAAGATAATGAGATCCATGAGGAGTTAATATAGCGTTCACTCCGCCTGCAAATGCCTGCACACACTCGTCACTTCTAATGGCCTGCACCGCCTGATGAATAGCAACTAACGAAGAAGAACACGCTGTATCGACTGAAATGCTAGGCCCTTGTAGACCTAACCAATAGGAAACCCTTCCGACGATTGAACCATGCTCTGTCCCTGAGCCAGTATACACATCAAGATTCTGAGCGCTCTGATGTATTTGGGCTTGGTATTCCGCTCCAGAAATCCCCATATAGACTCCTGTTTCAGAACCAGACAACTGGCTCTTCGTATATCCCGCATCTTCTGTAGCCCCCCAGGTGGCTTCTAATAAGAGGCGTAGTTTCGGATCTATACTGGCAGCTTCTTGCTCTGAAATCCCGAAAAATTGAGGATCGTAGGACTCTAGATCTTCTAGAAACCCACCTTTAAGACAATATAATTCATCCTTATGGAGCGGGTTTTCCTGATACCATTGCTCTAGCTTCCACCGTTCAGGAGGCGAGACCTGCGCCGAATCAACTTCATTAATCAAGTTATCCCATAACTCACCTACACTATCGGCCTCAGGAAACCTTCCTCCCATTCCAATAATCGCAATATCAGAAGGTTCATAACAAGAGTCTGATAATGAGTGTTTCTCCTCTAGAGGGAGGGTTTGAATGCCTCCCGTCAACTCCTCTTCTAAAGTAAAAGAGTCCAAGTCCAAAACCTCTAATAAATATTTAGAGCATTCATTGATTGTTGGGTAATTAAAAAATAAAGTAGGGGAGAGGGCTTTACCAAACAATGCAGAAATTCTATTTTTGAGCTCAATAGAAGTTAACGAATCAATTCCCAACTCCATCAAGGGAGTATCAACGGAAAAGTTGTGCCCTTCCACCAAAGGTTTCACCTCATTACAGACGAGATCCTGTATATAGGCTACTCTCTCTGTATCTGGCAATTCTAGTAATTGAGCGATTGTCGGGAGAAGTGGAGAGGCGGAGGTTTTCTTAGAGGCCTTATCTTGACTCAAGTGCTGATAAAACAATGGTAACTCACCCATTTCTGCTTCACGGAGAGAAAGATATTGAGCTAAATCAAAACGTGAGCAGATAGAATAGGAAATATTCTGTGAGACTGCAAAGTCAATATGATTAAAGATTTCATCAAAATTTATGGGGAGAACCCCACTCTGATCCAAAAGCTTTCTCTGACGTTCGTGTAAACTCTTAGCATAATCTATCATGCCACCACGCCCTCCAACATATCCTAGAGCAATAGACTGAGCAGGCAAACCACAATCTTGCCGATGCTTAGCTAAAAAGTCGACAAATGTATTACCAACCGCATAAATCGCCTGACTAACAAAACCTAAATTTGTAATAGACGAAAACATGACAAAACAGTCTAAATTCATCTCCTTAGTCAATCGATGAAGATTCCATGCTCCATGAGCCTTTGGAGCATAAGCAACCTTTAGCTTCTCTTCATTCTGTTCTGAAATCACCCCTTTATCAAAGACAGCAGCCAAATGAAATACGCCACCTATAGGAGACTCTTGCTCCTGAGAAGCAATGAGATCGCTAAGCTGTGCATAATCACTTATATCACACTGTGCAGTTGATATTTTGGCACCC
>CAYUKP010000371.1:0-1774 GCA_964445335.1 uncultured Verrucomicrobiales bacterium | reverse complement strand
CGCACCATTAGGCTCAGGAAGGGGTATTGTTTATAACCTAAATGTATCCATTCGCTATTAACTCTTCCCAGAACCGAGATATAGGCCCATATTCCCCTTGCACGACTTGAGAAACCTTCACAGAAGAGGCAATAGGATATTGACCCTGCCCATTTGACAAGGTTCAACACCAAGACGATAGAGGCAATCCATGATTCGGAAGTTCGTGCCAACTTAGCTCTGATACGATACATGCCATAAGCTGTTTTCGCTCGACCAAATACACCCTCTATTCGATTGCGCTCTCCTGGACTTAGGTGGTATTCCACTGCCTTCACCGAAGGCCGACCCAGCGGCTTCGCTGAGATTTTGATGCCTCGTTCTTTTAGCCATTTTCTATTCGCCCTGTTAGCATATAATTTGTCTACCAATACCTTCTCAGGGTAATAGCCATAGCGCTTCTTGTAGTTCTCAACATACTCTGGAAGATGATTGCCCTCATGGTAGGCGTCCCACGAAATGGTATCTACAAAGCAATAGCCATCAATCATGGAAAGGTGTAGTTTAGCCCCAAACTCTGTTGGAGACTTTGCCTTACCTCTCACCATAGGTCTTACCTGTGGCTGATGTATGCTGACGATCCGATCCTCTACTCGGTGTTTCTTCTCCTCATACATCTCCAATTGCTGATCGTAGAGCACCTGGATGATCCAAAAATAGCGATGTAAATCCCTAGGTAATGGGAAAGGAAGATGTAGCTCTTCATTAAGGTTGAGAAGCTTTTCCACATGTCCTATATTCCTTCTAAGGTAACGAAGCTGTTTACCTACTGCTTTTCGCACTTTCTTTTTACCTGGACGCTTATCCTGTGCGGTCTTGAGATAGTCTTTCCGTGCAGTTTTACGATAGGTTCTTGGCTTCTTCAATACAGACAAAGAACTGATAATCCCTTCGTAACGTGCTTTTTCGAAAGCAAAGTCCATACTAGACGATAACACGGTACTGGGTCTTTGCAAAAAAGCTAAATTCGCTTTGCTGTCTGTGAGCAACTCTTTGTAATAAGTCCACAAAAAGTCAATGATTTTCTCACTCATCATCCGCGCGTCATTGAGTAGGTTCAAATCCGTAGGGTAAGCAATGCCTTGAGGGGCTACTGTAGCGTCCATTAATAATTCTCCCTTGTGGGATGGAGGCGATTGGTCTTTGTCCTCATCAGGTGCTTCTTCTTTTCCGTCTTCCTCTTGAAGTGTAGCATAGTCGGGTAAAAGCAACTCACTTGTGATCCCTAGTAATCGTTCGCTAATGGATTGGAGGAGGTCGGGAGTTAATTTCTTGCGGATGTCTACAAAAAGAGACGCGTCAAAGGGAGCTTCTGTGGTGAAACTGGAAAATCCTAGAAAGTACTGTAGATAGATGTTTTCTTTGATCTGTTCTATGGTTTCTCGATCATCGTAATCATGAAGGTGTTTAATCATGATCGCACCAATTAAAATGCGAGGACTTAATGGAGGCCTCCCCGTTCCCTTGGTAGGATGATGTTTTCGATACAGATTAACAATGGAATCCCATGGGATGCTTTTAGAGAGCTTCACCCATCGATTTTGAGGGTCTAGTTTGGAAAAAGGATGCTCAAATCCGTCTAAAGTGAGTTGATTTTGTGGAGTATATTCACGAAGTGATGCACGCTTTTTGGAGGGTGACTTCATATTCACTTGCACTTTTTAGTTTATTGACACCCCAAAATAGACCTCAATAGCATCACAAGCAAATAATCTTACTTTCTCAGCAAAGCCTA
>CAYUKP010000370.1:0-1775 GCA_964445335.1 uncultured Verrucomicrobiales bacterium | reverse complement strand
AACCTCAGAAAAGAGGGGCTCCTCATTATCACGTGTTGGTTTACGCACCTTACGGTAAAGATCCTTTTATTGATAAGGATTGGATTGCGACGAGTTGGAATAAGGTTGTTGAGGGAGATTTGGCACACTTAAGAGCGGGCACTAATGTTCAAATGGCTAAGAACGCAAGGCAGGCTAGTGTTTATGTTTCTAAGTACTGCGCCAAGCCGTCAGATATGAAAGAGTTGCCGTCTTACTGGGATGAAGTAGGGAGATGGTGGGGTGTGATAAACAGAGAAAAGCTTCCTAAGATTCCGAGCGAGGAGTTAATCTTGCATTCTGGTTTGGAGCAGAAAGTTATCATATCTGTTTTTAAGGAGATAATGAAAAAGAGGACCATTAAGAGGCTCATGGATAAGTATCAATCTGGTGCTGGTTGCGAAGAGCTTTCTCTTCAGGATGCTTGGGATTTAGCTAATGATGTTTGGGATACATTTCAGGAGAAGCAGGGCGGTAAGTTTTTCACTCCAACTTCTCTCTATATGTCCGGTGAGGAGTTTGTTTCTGAGCTTTCTGAGATCTGGGAGAGAGAAGGAGACAAGTATGAAAAGATGATGCCTTCCTTTGTGGAGTTAGTTAAGGCTTACAGAAAGACCTCTCTTGACAACGTAACTCCTGAAAGTTAATTCTTAGGAGTTATCTTTTCTTAGGTTTAAGTTTAGAAAACATTGCATTTGAAGGCTCCCTAAAGGTAGGGAGCCTTTTTTCTTTGATGAGGCTGAGGCACTCTTTGCGTATGACGTCCCTCTGTTTTCGGAGGGGTATTGACAACTGTTTTGAAGTAATGAGTAACCAGTTGTTAGAGAAAAATTTATTAGGTGAGTGCAAAAAGAAGTGTCAGAATGCGCGTGAGTATTCTTTTCATATTAGGATTCTAAGTTACCTTTTGAGGCTTGTTTTGAGAGAATTGCTTTTTCGCGCCTTCAATATGATCGAGACTCTTTTCTAAAATTGCCTTCAGATGCCATTTAAACGCCTGTCAGACGACGAGGACAACGCTTTATGGTGTAGAAGGTGCTTGTTAAGATGAAACGCCCCTTAAAGGGCAAAATAACACGAAGAGGGCAAATACCCAGAACAAGCACCTTTGGAGCCGTCAAGCGTTCCCGCAAGAGTCTAAGTAAGACTTTCTTCCATGGGAGGGGGTGAGGAAGCGTAAAGGGAAGGAGGTGCGGAGGAAAGGGCTCGCCCGCGTCCGCTGCTTCCCTGCGCTGACCCCCCCCCTCGTATGGTGTAAATCTGGGTTCGGATCGAGAAAGGAACTATTGGTTTATCTATAGTTCATATCTGACCGTTTTTCGTTGACGGTTCTTGATGGGTATTTTAATTTGATCCCGCAATGTTTCTAAAAATCAAATCAAAGGAAAGGGGAGCTCTATGGATGCGCTTAAGGTGCCACGTGTAGAGATGTCCGAAAATTACGTTTTAGCTCACGATTGTTTAAGAGGGAAGGGCAATCCTAGTCCCAAAAAAAGATCTTCATGTAAGGGGTTCTCTAGAGCCTCTAGGAAGAGAATGATTGAGCAATGTGTGAAGCTTGGCGGTGCAACACCTCTCTTTATAACTCTCACTTATCCTGCTGAGTTCACTAAAGATTCGAGAAGGTGGAAGTCTAATTTTCATACTTGGACAAAGCGTCTAGTTAGGAAGTTCCCTGAGTATTCTGGGATGTGGAGATTGGAACCTCAGAAAAGAGGGGCTCCTCATTATCACGTGTTGGTTTACGCACCTTACGG
>CAYUKP010000369.1:0-1775 GCA_964445335.1 uncultured Verrucomicrobiales bacterium | reverse complement strand
ATTTTCTGGAGGGCTGAATTAGTCGCAAGGAGCTGTTGGAGGACGTTTTCGACCCGATTGCGGTAGCGAGTGAGATCAAGCCCTTGGAGCTTCGGGGTGTGAACCTTGTATTCGACCTCACCATCTCTAACGGCTTCAATCGTGAGAGGGCCAGGAGTGTAGGTTGCTTCTTTTTTCTGAAGCTTCATAATGTTCCGTAGTTCCGTGCGAAACGTTTCTAGCTCTTGAGGAGTAGCACTTTTTAAAGTGGACTCACTCTTCGCTTGTTGGATGAAGGCATTCTTCTCCTGAACCTGCTTGAGATTAATCGGGAGAGCTGAGATCTGGGTGACAATCTTATGAGCTATCTTATCTAGGGTAGAAGAGTTCTCTAAGCGAGCGACTTGGAATTCATTCAAGAGCTTATCAAAGCGGTGTGCCTCCGCCCCGTCAACTGTGCGCCACTTCATCAGAGGGAGTATATCGTTCTTAAGGGTGACAAGCGTAGCAGGAGCCATTGAGTCAATCACTCCATCCTGTGAAATCGCCTGAATCGTTTTCCATTTTTCACGCACACTGAGGCAGTTCTGGGGGAGGTCTGCGACGGAGGCCTTGACCTGAGCGGTAGCGACCTTGAGAACCTCTAGAGACTGTGTTTTGAGTGCGGATTCGACTAAATCAAGCTGAGCCTTAAACCCTGTCTCCATCAGAGTCAGAGAGGTCGTGGGGTCTTCTTCGTTTTGTAGCTCATCAAAGTATTCGAAATTCCCGTAATGATCAAAGATCTGGAAGCATTCTTTATGTAGCCCAGACCCGAAAAGGTCTTTACATAGACGGGTTCCTCGTCCGACCATTTGCCAAAACTTAGCGTAGGACTTGACAGGCTTATTAAAGACGAGGTTGACAACCTCAGGCACATCAATCCCCGTATCGAGCATATCAACCGAAACCGCAATTGTGAGCTTCTTGGAGCCATCCGTAGACTTAAAGTCATCAATGAGTTGCTCGGCACGTGTCACCTTTGAGGTGATGACTTCACAAAAGTCTCCTCCATATTGGGGAAATTCTTGATTAAAGGTCTCCACGATAAACTGGGCATGGTCATTACCACGAGCAAAGATGATAGTCTTTCCTACATGGGTCTGATCCGCATTCTTAATCCCATTATTCATGAGGTTGTGGAGAATCTCCTTCTCCGTAGAGCGACTAAAGACCTGCTTCCCTAGCGCGGTAGAGTTGTAGTTCACCTTCTCGGCCTCCTCCACCGCTTCCTCGTCTTCGAGAGCTTCTTTCTGCTCGGCAGAGAGTTCCTTGTATTTGATCCCTTTGCGGAGAAATTTGGTGGTATGTTTTACGACCTGAAAGGGACTGAGATACGGAGGGTCATTGTTAATGGCCTCCTCGTAGGAGAAGTTAAAGGTTGGATCGCCATCCTCGCACTCAAAGAGCTGGTAGGTGTTACGGAAGACAAACTTCACTGGTGTTGCAGTGAGGCCTACTTGGTAAGAGTCAAAGTAACGGAAGAGATCACGATAGCGGTTATAGATGGAGCGGTGACTTTCATCCGCAATAATGAGGTCAAAGAACCCGACATCAAAGCTCTCAAAACACTGCATCATAGCAGGATAGGTCGAGAGGTAAATGCGCTGATTCCGATCCGATGCAGTCTTACGGGTGACATTGACGCGAGGTTCATCAGGGAGAAAGTCCTCAAAGGCTTTGCCTGCTTGTTTACGCAGCTCCTTCCGATCACAAAGGAAGAGAATACGCTTCGCCCACTTAGCACGAAGCATGAT
>CAYUKP010000368.1:0-1778 GCA_964445335.1 uncultured Verrucomicrobiales bacterium | reverse complement strand
GAGTGTAATAGAACCAGCTACAAGGAGTGTTTGCCATCCTGGCACACCTAATACAACCTCACCAAACTTAATAGCAGCCAAACTCACAGCACCCATGATGACTACGTTAAAGCCAAGGCCAAGGTAGATAGCACGGAAACCACGCAAGAATGCTGCAGGCTTACCACTGAAGCGTTCTTCATAAAACTCAACATCAGTCATCACCTCAGAACGTCTCCAAAGCTTAGCAAAAACGAATACAGTGAGCATACCAGAAAGTAGGAACGTCCACCACTCCCAGTTTCTTGATACACCTGTGTTACGAACAACGTCAGATACGTAGTTTGGTGTATCTGTAGAGAATGTTGTTGCGACCATGGATACACCAAGTAGCCACCATGGCATACTACGACCTCCCAAGAAGAAGTCTTTTGACGAATTACCAGCCGAGCGCGAACACCATAGACCGATACCAAGTGAGACTACGAAAAAGGCAATAATAATACCCATATCGAGTCCTGATAGATTAACTGCTAATGTATGCATGTGTAGTGTGTGTTGTTAGGATTTCGGGAGGCTAGGGAGTTATGAGCTTCACCACAATAAAAAAAACGATCATTTAAATGATTAGCCGAAGTAATCAGGTGCGTTGTTTGATTTCCACTTAATATTACAGCCAGTAGCAGGCTTCATAGACTCTGAGTAATCTTCTCCAGCAAGTAGCTTCGCCACAGCATCTCTGAGGTCGTCTCCGGAAGCCGAACCAGAACCTGGGCGAGAATCGTCAAATTGGCCCGCGTAATAAAGCTTACCTTCCGCGTCAAAGAGGAAGAAGTCTGGAGTGCAAGCCGCTTTGTAGGCGTGGGCTACCTCTTGAGTCTCATCGTAGAGGTATGGAAAATCCCAACCACTCTCAGCAGCGAAATCGACCATCTTTTCAGGCCCGTCCTGAGGGTAGTTTTCTACATCGTTGGATGAAATGGCGACCACCCCAAGACCCTGAGCAGAAATTTCCTTACCAAACTCACCCATTTCTTTAGCAAGATGAACCACGTATGGACAGTGGTTGCAGGCAAAGACAACGAGAGTGCCTTTCTCACCTCTAACCTCTGCTAAAGATACCTGTTTCCCTGATTTAGGCTCAGGAAGTGAAAAGTCAGGAGCCTGAGCTCCAGCCGATAAAATAAATGTTGAAGGAACGAGTGCCATAGTAGCCGCAGACTAACGACTCTCCCCCATGGTGCAATTAGAAAAAGAGCAATCTCACTGAAGCTCCAAGCGCAAACAATATAATCATCGCCTCGAACACCTTCTGAGGCACTTTCTGTAGAATCGACTTACCCAAGAATATCCCAGCCACAATCACAGGTATCATCATCGCATTCATAGTCAAAGTTTCAGCATTTACTAGATCCAACTGGGCACTGAATGGTAATTTAATGAAATTGATCAAAAGGAAAAATCGAGCCCCTACCCCCAATAAATCCATCTTCGGCATGTTACGAGAGAGTAGATACATTTGATTGATCGGCCCTGCTGCATTCGCCAAGACTGTCGCTAAGCCACCCGTAACCCCTGCAAAAATACTAAAGACATAACGCCGGGCTATTTTATAGACTAACTCCTCCTTCCACTTTCTGAAGAGCTGAAGCAACACCATACTAAAGATAATTCCGCCGATAATATTTCGCATCAGCCCATTATCATCCATATTAGCTAGAATCCAGTATGCGACTGCGATACCAATGAGAGACGGCCATAAAATAATCCATACCTCCCTCCAGTTACCGTACTTGCGA
>CAYUKP010000367.1:0-1787 GCA_964445335.1 uncultured Verrucomicrobiales bacterium | reverse complement strand
GAGTAATCTGCGCCTTTGTTTGCTTCGCACGCTTCAGAAACTTCTTCTCACTCAAGTATGTTGGGTGATCCTTGTGAGCTGAGGAAACTTGCACCCACTGTACGCCCAGCTCAGCATAATGCTTCTGCCATGATTGCATGTGCCCTTTGTGGTAAAACTTCTGCACAAAAGGGCAATCATAGTTTACCCACTCGAGTACCACAACCTGCCCTTTCAGATCCGATAAGTTAAGAGCATTCCCCTTCAAGTCCTTGAGCTCGAAATCAGGTGCGGTTTTTCCTAGTTTGGCATGAGTCGAAACCGACTTAGAATACCCAGACACTGCTCCTAAGACCATTAGAAGCACTATTTGTAATACACGTTTCATATCCACAACATACGATGAAACGCGCATAAAGAAAGCGGTTTATCTCCTCCTTTTTTAGAGTTCAGCAATTTTTTCCATAATAGTATCCGCAATTTCTTGATATTGCTCCTTACTACGTACCTTCCCCATATGAGAGAAGTCTAGGGGTTTCCCGATTGTAATCGTAATAGGAGCTAGCTTTAAGGAGCTGCGATTCCTTGGGAGGGCATCATAGGCTCCTTCAATGCGAATCGGTTGCACGAGCGCCTGACTCTTGGCAACAATCAGTCCAATACCTGCGGCGGCTGGTTGCAAAGTGCCGTCTGGCGTCCGTGTTCCTTCAGGAAACACGAGAACACGGTTGCCCTTTTTAACTTGCGTGATAATGGTCTTGAGAGAAGCAAGGTCTGCCCCATTTTGATTAATCGGCACCGCGTTAATCGCCGCAATGAGCTTGCCAAACATCCCCTTGAAGAGGGTCTCTCGGGCTAAGAAATGAATCTCACCCTTGTAGGCCGTAGCAACCAAAGGAGGATCCAAAAAGCTTTGGTGATTAGACGCAATAATTGTCCCTCGTTCATTAGGCCCTACGAGGTTTTCTGAGCCTATGATACGGGTACGAAAGAGGAGTTTCGAAGAAATAGTAGCTGATGTGCGACAGAGCCAATACAGAGGTTTCATACGTTTGAAGAATACTAAGGGGTCGTTACAGAATCTTGAGAAGAAGGCTCAGAGGAGCGCTTGGCGACAATAAGTTCTACCCAACTACTAGAGCCGGGGTTCCACCCTTGCAGACGCGCTACTTCCTGAACCTCAAACTTCTCTAAATATGCATTCACTCGCTCCGTGTAATCGTCTACAGGTCGAGGGGCGACTTTGGCTAAGACATCGTCGATGAACTGATCGTCTACTCTCCAGCGTTTGACTTGGAAGACCATCTCATCTGCCTCTGCAAATTCTGGATTTTGATCAGGATTCCCCAAAACCCAAAAGTCCGAGGGATACCAGATAAGTGAGCCTTCTTGATATTTCCACGCGGCTCTCTTGGTGGCACGATCTGGCGAGAGATGCTCCATGAGACGAACCGTCGCATGAGCCTTTCGCGCATAATGTCCCGCAGGAATCATACACAGAGAAGCGAGAAGCGTAAGGAAGATGGCCTGCCAACCCGAAGCTGGGCGATTGCAATACACCACAAAGGCAGCTAAACTCAGGAAAAACATCAAAGCGGCAAGAGCGCCAAAGAGCCCCTTCATTGGAGCCACCTCGCCCACCGTTGGACATAGAGAGCACGCAAACAGGAGAACAAAAGCTAACACCAAGGATACTAAGCACACGGCACGTCCTAAAATGCGCCCCACCATACGAGGTTGGTAATGCACCCCTACCAAATGCGCGAGGAGCAACATAAACGCGGGGTATCCTGGTAGAATGTAATGCG
>CAYUKP010000366.1:0-1803 GCA_964445335.1 uncultured Verrucomicrobiales bacterium | reverse complement strand
TTGAAGACTGTTCCACCCGCTTGGATCAGTCTTTTTTTCATCGTCTCCATGGAGACACCGAACTTCTCTCCCAGCTCGGAGATGTCGAGAGTCTCGAGTAAATCATCAACCGATTGCTGCGCATGAATGGACTCTACCCTTAGCCTGACCTGATCAATATCTCCAGCGAGTACAGCGAACTTTTCCAATGGTGTGAGGCGCTCTGTTTTTTCCAAGGTTGTCATATACAACTAAACGTTCATCGGCTCTCCCCTGTCCGTCACAACCCCAAATGAATAAAAATTTTACTCAGTGCAAAAAATGAATATGATAACTACGTTCCATAGTGACGAGGTTTCTCTGATACCCTGTTCTTAGGTTTCGAGGTTCTGTAATGGAACTACGTTCCCAAGTGTCTAGGTTCTCACGTATCAAGGAAACCATGCGCCTATGTGTCATTGTCACGAGATGTCATGGTGTTGTTGACACCATGTGTCGTAGTAACACGTACACAAAGTAACCAGGTGCACATAACACTAAGACACTACGTTCCCCAATTACTCAGTTTCTATAATACCAAGTAACCACGTTCCCATGTTAATCACAGTTGTATGAACCAAGGGCTCACAAGGGAAGTCCACAATATCGCATGCTATTGCGTATGAAAAGGGCTTCTGAATTATCACGAATGACATTGATAGCTCGGTCGATGAATTCCTCCCAGAGGAGCGCGTGATCAAGCTTCGTAATGATGACGAACTCCCAGAAATCCCTGAGGATATCGGAGTCGTCTTCGATGGGAAGGCGGGGATAGATGAATCTGTCGTGAAGCAGGCGATTAGTCGTGCCGATTGGGTCATCGTACCCACCATCTATGGGGTGGAAGAACTCAAGCGTGCCATTCGGGGGATTAAGCAGGTTGAAAAGTTGAATACTAAAATCCTTGTTGTCGCAAACTCCATGAAGGTAGCCGAATATGAGGAGGTCAAAGGAGTGATAGAGGGGGAGTGCGATTACCCTGTACTCCATATCAGAAACTCCAAGCATGTCGCCGAAATGCTCTTCATTCCTGAGTCTATAGAGCAAAAGTATAAAAGGGGAGGGCTGACTGCGTATTCACTCAAAGATATCCGCATTCAGTTCCAAGACCTCTACAAGCACCTTGGAATCTAGTCACGCAGACACCACGTTCCGTAATTATTTACTAATCATCATACTATGGCTAAACTGAAAGGAAACATTGGTTCTCTTGTTAAGAATGCGGCTAAGGAAGATAAGCGCACGCAACTTATTCCTGAGACCAAACCTTTGCCTAAGACAGCGAAGACGTCACAAAAGCCCTGACCAGCTTCTTTAAAGTCGGTAGAGGAAGAATACGTTCGAGTTCGCCTCGAACTCCCAAAATCGCTAAACGAAGAAATCGACCGCTACTTCTTCGAGCGTAAGATCAAAGGAAAGAACGAATTCCTCTTCCAAGCGATAAAGGAATACGCTGCTAAGAAGGGGATTAAGTGGATTGGGAAATAGGGGAGGGGAGTAAAAGACATCCTCACTGGTTGCCCGGAGAGGCTCAAATAAATCCTCGCCCGAGAGCGATAGCGTCGGGCGAAATAAGCAGTCTCTTGCATAAGCACTAGAATGAAGCTGAAATGCAGTCTGCGGAATGAAAGCTCAATCGCAGGGCGTTGTGAGAGTCTGCGCCCCATACAAAAAGACAGTTCAGCGGGAGCCTCGCGGACGCTGATCTGTCCCTAGACTAGATTTCTTTCCTCTTAAACTTAAAATCCGCACATTGTGTGGACAATTCCAGAAAGAGTGCTATAC
>CAYUKP010000365.1:0-1811 GCA_964445335.1 uncultured Verrucomicrobiales bacterium | reverse complement strand
GGATGTAAACCTACGGAGCAGGCTGATGGCGGACACTTTCTTATCTGATATACGTTTGAAAGAGGACGCTTATTGCCATATTTTCTTACCCATCACCAAGTGGAATGAACCTAACACATGGTTACTCATTCATTCGCTTTGGAGTGAATATCCTTCCATCAATATTGTTGTGTCTAAAAGTAATTTCTCTAACTATAGCATGCAAAACTATATTTTGCGCCCAGATACTTCGTTGAGTATTAACCGCTATGGTATTCCAGAACCTGTTGAAGCTGAGCAAGTAGATGACCAACAATTGGATATGGTGGTTATGCCTCTTTTGGCTATTGATGTGCAAGGAAATAGAGTAGGCTATGGCAAAGGTTTTTATGATCGAATGCTTGATGAATGTTCTCCTGACATTCGTAAAATAGGCTTTGGTTTTCATGAGCAATTCATTGACAAAGTAACAGATAGTAAAGCCCATGATGCAAAGCTTGATGCTTTTGTTTCTGAACAAAAAACGACTTATTTTACATAAAAAAACATTTTGGAACTTAGGCACCTCACGTATTTTCTTGCTGTCGCTAGCGAACTAAACTTTACCAAAGCCGCAGAGAAGCTTTTCATATCACAACCTCCACTTAGCAGGCAAATAAAAGAACTAGAAGAAGAATTAGGGTTAAAACTATTTGATAGAAACAATAAAAAAGTAAGCCTTACGGATGCAGGTAAATATTTTGAAAAAGAAATCAAAGAGCTTTTTCTAAATCTCGAACGCATTCAGCTCAAAACCCAAAAGATCGCACAAAACAAAAGTGGAGATTTTTGTATTGGTTATACTAGTTCTACCTTCTCCTATGTAATCTCTAAGCTTATACAACACCTCAGTGCCTTATACCCTTATGTGGCATTTAAACTATTTGAAGTCTCTACCTTAAAACAAATTGCAGACTTAGAACAAGGAAAACTTGATTTAGGCATCTTAAGAGCACCTTTGGTGTCAACCAAGCTACATTCAAAATTGTGGTTTGAAGATACCTACTCCCTAGTATATAACAAGCAAAAGCTAGACATCAACTCTGAAGACGAAATCTCTCAGCTCGTCAATGAAGTGTTTGTTTTTTTCAACAAAGACTACGCTCCTTATTATTATAACTCGCTCTTAGAGATTTGCTCTAGCTTTGGATTCATTCCAAATGTTGTACATGAGTCCAACAGTATTGTCTCGATCATTCAGCTCATAAAAAATGGGCTTGGAGTCTCTATCGTCCCTTCTAGTCTATCCAAAAGCTATGCTTCTGATAGCATTGGCTTCATTGAACTTACTAAGGTAAACTTGACTACAGAGGTACTGCTTGTCTCTCCAAAAGAAGCTCACTCTGAAATCACAACATCTGCTATAGACTTTTTATTTAAGGTTTAGGTTTAGTGATTAGTGGTTAGTGATTAGTGGTTAGTTTTGGATTGATGGCTTATGAATTATGGGTGATGCGTGGAAAGTAAAAGGTTGAACGTGAAAGGTAAAAGGTTTTAGAGCTTTATTGAAAAGGGTAAGGTACTAGAATTTTCTGGAGACATAAGAGTAAAGATAAAAGAACGTAAAGACGTATTGACTTAAAGACGTACGGACGTTAAAAGCAGGATTTTATTCCACGAAAGTGGCGCAAGCTAATTAATAATGAATGATGTATAATGAATAATGGAGGCTTATAGGGATTGGGAGAGCAGAGCTTTGCAGAATGAAAAAATTAAGAAATGAAAAAATGAAGATGGGGTAATGATTAGTGTTTAGTGATTAACGATTAATAATAAACTTTGGACTTTGGACT
>CAYUKP010000364.1:0-1814 GCA_964445335.1 uncultured Verrucomicrobiales bacterium | reverse complement strand
GTCTTGGTTTGATAAAGAGTGAATTATGAGACAAGCTACAAGTTAGATGAGATGGTGTTTTACTAATTACTATTAACTCAAAATATTACGTATGCGAAAATGCCAATGCAAGCTCACTTGCAGAACACCATGCGCCGCAGTATACGGCATCTATATTGAAAGTATAACAAGAGTGAAATGGTGATGGTTAGCAATTTAATGCTAACAGAAAAGTCTACCGTACTGCGCTTCGTTGGTTATTTGAGACTGGCGTTAGCTTTATTGCTTTCAGTTTACATTGCAACTTGGTCAACAGTATATTCAGTGGGGCATACCTCTTTCATTATTAGTGATTTACAGCATCACCTCCATTCTGAAGATGTTTCCGATCACAACCATATCCATAGCGAAGCGGAAAATATATGGTGGGCTTTGCACGGCCATGACCATGATCAAGCTGATCACGATCACAGCACATTTTATATTCATCACTTTGCCAAAACTGAGCTGAGAGATTTTCAGTACACAAAATGGCGGCTGCCAATCACACATGCAGTATCAGGCGATGTGAAGCTTCCTGAACGACCGCCGCGAACTTGATTGACCTTCCTCATCTTAAGGTGAAACAAAATCAATCATTCACGGAGTTTTTATCATGTTACCGTTTTTAACGGCCAGGTTAGCCTTGACTGCTCAAGCTGCGCTTGGTCTGTTTGCAATACTTGCTGCGTTCATAGCATTCAGCGGGCTGGCCCAAGCCCATAACGTCACTCCAGGCGATGCTGGCTATATCCAGGAAATCTGGGGGGTACATCTCATCCCGTTCGCCTATCTTGGGGCCAAACACATGGTCACAGGGTACGATCATATTCTGTTTCTTCTCGGCGTCGTCTTTTTTCTCTACCGAATGAAAGACGTTGCAATTTACGTCTCTCTCTTCGCCATCGGTCACTCCACGACCATGCTAGCAGGCGTTTATTTCGGCTGGGACGTCAATGCCTACATCATTGACGCTATCATCGGGCTTTCAGTGGTCTATAAGGCGCTCGACAACATGGGCGCCTATCAGCGCTGGTTTGGTTTCCAACCGAACACCAAGGCGGCGACGCTGATCTTCGGTTTTTGTCATGGTCTTGGACTGGCAACCAAAATCCTTGACTATGAGATTTCTCCGGATGGCCTTCTGCCCAACCTACTTGCATTTAACGTTGGCGTTGAAATCGGCCAGCTTCTTGCATTGGCGGCGATCCTTATCGTCATGGGATATTGGCGTCGGACGGCAGGCTTCTGGCGACACGCGTACACAGCCAATGTCATAATGATGTCAATGGGTTTCATTCTCACAGGCTATCAGATCACAGGATTTTTCGTCAGCGCTTAACCTTTATGAATTTAAAATGGAAAACGATTATGTATAACTCTGAGAAACCGTCTCTTGAAGAGCTGCCAACAACAACACAACTGCTACGGTCGACCGCTATTGCACTGGTTGCAGCAATCCTCATTCTTGTAACTATTGTCTTGCCCTCGGAATACGCCATTGACCCGACCGGAGCTGGACGCTTGCTTGGGCTAACTGAGATGGGTGAAATTAAAAATAGCCTTGCAGAGGAAGCAGAGGAAGATCGTAAGAAGCACGGTGGCCATGGTCAGGAATCAAACGCTTTTGATAAGTTTTTTGAAATGATTATCCCATCCGCACATGCTGAGAAGACTTGGAAAGATGAGGTGACTTTCACCTTAGCTCCGCGTAAAGCGTTTGAGGTTAAGTTCCCATTGTCGAAAGGCGATACTGTTGAATATAGATGGTCGTCGGAAGGGGGGCGAATTAACTT
>CAYUKP010000363.1:0-1820 GCA_964445335.1 uncultured Verrucomicrobiales bacterium | reverse complement strand
ATATTTTACTGAAATCTATAGAAAGAAGCATTACCTCCAAGATTGCAGAATCAAACGATTAAATATAAAAATTGACTACACCCAAAAAAGAGATCACTTTTAACAAGTGAAACACATTTTTATTGCACTTATTTTTTGTATTAGCGCTATTGCTCATTCCCTACCTCCTGAAACTCTTGAGATAAATGCAAATGGCCAGACCAGCGATGAAAACATCAAAATTCTTTTATGGGATCAGTATGGAGGAGAAAGCCTTGGAGACCTTCGAATCCTTTTCATTACCGCCCCTGTAGACTACCTTGTAGGAGGGGACTTCGAATTAAAAAAAGACACCTCAAGTATCGAACTCAATTCCCCCATGTTTTTTAGCCAAGGAGATGCCTTCTTTAAGAATCGGAAGCTCTTTAAAATGCAAGTGCATAGAGATTCCCTTCCTAAACTCGTCTTCACACTCCTAAAAAAGACCGAACACGACCACACTTCTACGCTTCTCATCAAAGGCTCTTCTCTAATAAGAATTGAAAAGAACCAAAGAGTTTAATTAATTACTCAATTTTTACTCAATTTAAATTGACTTGCAAAATATTATCTCTATTATTTTTCGCAAATGAAACACATAAGAAATAACGTAAAGAAATTAGCTTTTCTAGCCACGGCAGCTTCCATGCTTCCAAGCTACTCTTACTACGCTAGAGAATCTCGTGTGCAAGGGATTAGAACCTTTGCCAATGGTGATGGAAACCGTGCGGTGAGTGCGGTCTTTGACAATGGTCCAACGCCAAACAATGGACGGGCTCAAGGGAATCCGGCAAAACTTTCATGGAGTATTGTTCCTAATGGGACATCGTGGGCCACAGGCTCCACTGCCTCTAGCGTGAAGTCCTCTACCTTTATCGAAGACTTAGATAATGCACATAATGTTCCGCAGTCACAGAGGACATCAGACTTAACCCGCAGGCCTTGGTTTAGAGGCATCAAAGATGGGATGGATTTAATTTCTAAAAGGTCTGGCATCACGTTTGTTTATGAACCTAATGACGATGGGGCGCCATCTTGGCTTTATTGGAAATTAGGTCGTGGAGACCGCACCCCTGGACGTGCAGGAGTACGTGGAGACCTTCGTTTTGCAGGAGGAGCAATGGCCGCTGGTGGGCTATCTTCAGCCTCTGCATCTAGCGTTTACTGTCCTGATGTTTACATTAACACGAATAATCATACGAGTATCGGATCACTTCGTTTTCTCGCTCTCCATGAATCCATGCATGCCTTAGGGTTCCAACATAGTGATGTAAACAATACGTTTAGCCAGAGCACTGTGTCTAGAGGAGGTAATGCCAATGGGCCTCAATTTGACGACTTATGTGGTCTCCATCGTAAATATGGGGATGTTCACGAAAAAGATGGAGGCAATGACACAATGGCGACAGCTTTAGACCTTGGTAATCTTGGTCCGAACCAAACTTTAGTTATTGGAGATGATGCAAGCGACTCTGTTTCAGTACGTATTGATCAATTTGATTTTATTTCAATTGATGATGATTCAGATACCGACTTCTTATCCTTTACCGTTACACAACCCACAACAGTAACTGTCACTTTAGACCCTAGAGGTCCTACATATTTCAACCGTATGGATGGTTCAACTTACACCGACAAAACAATTGTAGGTGATGAAATCAGTGATCTAAAATTTAGCCTTCTTTCAGCCTCAGGCCAAACTCTATCAACTCAAAGTCGTGGAGGTCTTGGAGAAACTGAGAAAGTTACTCTTTCACTTGTTGCTGGCAAATATTATGTAAAAGTCAACGGAGATGCTGAAG
>CAYUKP010000362.1:0-1828 GCA_964445335.1 uncultured Verrucomicrobiales bacterium | reverse complement strand
ATCATGACTGATGATCAACGCAGAGTTTACATAGAAGAACCTGGTTTCAGGTTTAAATGCGTAGCCAAGTCATCCAAACAACAGAAAAATATCATTCGTCTCTTTTGAAACTCTAAGTGGTATTATACCATTTGAATAGTTATACTGGAATATAATGAAAACTTAAATAGCGTTTAGTTCTGAGAGTAAATAGCTTGAACCGATAAGATTAAATACCTTCTTGGCACTGCACCAATAAGTTTCTAACCGCTTTTCAAGAGCCTCTTCCAATTCGTCTAAATCCTTCCAGTTACGGTTACATATCCCATCTTTTACAATGTCCCATAGTTTCTCGATCGGATTGAGTTCTGGACTGTATGCAGGCAAAGTGATCACATGCACATTGTCGGGAATCTCTTCTGCTCCTTGCCTATGATGAAAGCCAGCTCCATCACCTACTACCACATGATGGGAATAAGGATCTCGCTCTGATATTTGTTGTAAAAATGTCTGATCCCATTGTTTGTTCAAATTGGGAGTAAATAAAAATTCTGTGCCACCACCTCCAACTTGAAGAGCCCCATAAACATATCCAAAATCATAACGCCTGTTAGATGGTGCTATTGCTCGAACTCCTTTCAGACACCACATTTTACGCGTTAAAGGATGTAAACCATATCTCATTTCATCATATACCCATAAGCGAACAGGCTTGTCCTTAGGTAGACTTAGTCGCTTCATTTTAGAAGAAAACTCTTTCTTAAACTTCGCTTGTGCTTCTTTATCAGCTTTGGGGTTGCTTGGGCGAGTCACTTTGAGTCGCCCTCCGCACTTTCCCAAGTATTTATAGATGACTGTTGGTTTCAAATCTCCCATATCAAAATTGGAACTTAGCCAATCCCAAGCTTGCTGAGCTGTCCGCCACTTTCCTTTCTCTAGTTGTTCTTTCAGAGCAACCTGCATCTCCTCTGTCAACCTAGAAGGTGGTCCATTACCTTTGCGTTTATCTAGAAGCTTATCAACCCCACCTTCTCTGTAACGATTTATCCAGTCTTGAATCGTGGTATGACTTCTGCTGAATTGTTTGGCGATATGCATAATTCCTTGCTTCTCAAGAGCAGCTTTTATCACGAGTAACCTTTCTCTACGCCATCCTTTTTCGGTCTTAACCATAGCTAACACAACGTCCCCTTGCTTTTGAATATCAATCGGTATCCTTTTTCCCATACACAAGGTGTATCAAAAAAATTAACATTCCACAATAACTATTCAAATGGTATTAGATGCATTCAATCAGATGCCCGTCCGTCTCTTAGTTTGCGAAAGCTCTCTTGCTTCGATGTTAACGTTTAGTAGAGGATTGATTACTTTGATTGCATCACCTACGACTATAAGTCGCTGAAGGATATAATGGTAAGGGTATTATGAGCCAAGTAGTAACTGAGTTAGTTAATATGGCTAAGGAGGATTTATCATTACAAAAGGTTGATGTTCGGTAAGCGTCGCTAAATTGCCCACCTAGTCAGGATTGGGATCTCCGCAGCCTCACCGAAACTAGCTGCTCTCATAAGAAAAGATTATCAAGCTTTTGAATCAGCAATCCGTAATTCATCCTCTCCACAGGATGCAGTCAAAAATATTGCCAAACTGACATCACAGATGAATCACACTGAAGCTAATGAGCTCTTCACTAATTGTCTCACATCAGCCTCTCTGAACGCCATTCAAGCATCTGATCGCTAACCCGTTCAAAGGTTATACTAAAAGCGTACACACCAATCACCACAGCTTTTCCGTTGATCCCGCTGCACCCCTAGTAAATCAAACCTTTTCTCACTGTCTAAGGGTT
>CAYUKP010000361.1:0-1829 GCA_964445335.1 uncultured Verrucomicrobiales bacterium | reverse complement strand
GATATTTTTAGGAACGACGAATTTTTTTCGTGCCATTGAGACTGGGAGGTTAGTGCGTGTATCTAGGTTAATGAATAGACTTTGTACGATCTTACTAGGAATGCTCTGCCTTATTAGTACTGGAGCACAACCTCCTAATATCATCTATATTCTTACAGACGAGCAGCGTCTGGAGAGTTTTGGCTGTTATGGAGCTCAGGAGTTTCTCACTCCTAATATTGATGACCTAGCTATAAATGGAGTAGTGTTCGACAACGCTCATTATGCGGTATCTATCTGTATGCCTAGCAGAGCAACCTCATTGACGGGACGTTATCTCTCTAGTCACCAATGTGGCTTTGTGCATCCTCATAACAAAGCACTCTCTCATGAGGAGATGAAGCAGACGTACCCTTATCAATTAAAGCAAGCAGGCTACCGGACGGGGTTTATTGGTAAGTTTGGGGTGCCAGTGACTGAGGATGGAGAACGCGGATTGCGCCTGGATAGAAAGGTGGAGCCTTATGATGAAAAGAAGAATTTAGGAGAGACCTTTGATTTCTTCGTCGGGAATATGACGCACTTTGGTAAAAATGCCAAGGAGACGACCTATTGGCCTGAAGACGATTCTACACTCGCCAGCATTTATCAGGAAAAGAATAATGTTCAATTAGATCGCTCGGTCAAAACAGGGGACGCGATGCTACACTTCCTCGAGACTAATCCCAAGGGGAAACCATTTTGTCTTAGCGTGAGCTTTTTCGCAGCTAAAGGAACCTTAGGGAAGTCAGTTTATCCCGAACACTATGAGCTCTTCAAAGATAAGACGTTTACCTATCCTCAGAACTGGGTCAAAGGTGAGAATGGAAGTTTACCCAAATTTATTCAGGAAAACTGGAGAGGAGTGCCTCTTCATAAAGGAATGACCGGGCATGATGGCGGGTTCCAAAAGACGATGCGTGTCTTTGCGGCCCAAGGCTACACGATTGATCAGCAGGTTGGTAAGCTGGTAGCAAAGCTGAAAGAGAAAGAGATCTTAGAAAATACGGTGATCATTTTCACCAGTGACAATGGGCGATTCTGGGGCTCAAGAGGATTATATGATAAGGCTCTGCTGTATGAAGAATCGACGAGGAAGCCATTGGTGATTTTTGATGGTCGTCTGGCGAAGGAGCTACGCGGGAAACGCATTAATCAATTAGTGTCCTCTGTGGATGATGCAGTTTCGATTCTCGGAATGGCAGGCATAAGTGCTCCAGATCACATGCAAGGAGCAGATTACAGCTGCCTTATGAGGGAGAACGCTCCAAAGGAGTGGCAGAATACCGTGTTTATGGAGAACCTCTTTTTGTCTAAGCTTTTCACTAACACGAGGAACCTGAAAGGTGGTGATGAGGTAATCAACAAAGAAATGATTGCTTCAGGACAATCTTATCGCTGTCGAGCTGTTCGTACAGCTCGATATAAGTATATCCGATACTATGAGCAGTCTCCTGTGTATGAGGAACTCTATGACCTAAAGGAAGATCCTCAGGAGTTAGTTAACTTGGTACCTTTAGAGGCTTATCAGGCGGTATTGGGGCAGTTGAGGGATAGACTTGCGCAAATGTATGCAAAGGTCGCGAAGGGTGAAAAACCTCAAGCATACTTTTCCGAATAATTTTAGGGATTTATATATTATGAAAATGAAAATAAAAATAGCGATGTCATTATTCGTACTAGGTTGTGTACATGCGAGTACTATTCAAGTGCATTTAATGTCCGGTCAGTCAAATACATCAGGATACGGTGAAGTGGATGATGGGAGTTACATATCAAATGAAGCGCTGGATTCGCAAGTTCTCTATTAC
>CAYUKP010000360.1:0-1840 GCA_964445335.1 uncultured Verrucomicrobiales bacterium | reverse complement strand
CAGTTCCGGAGCTTTGACTGGTTTTGTGGCCACAGCTGGGCTCGAGGGCTGCTGTTCTCCTTCGACGGAAAAGATCAGGTCAGATTCATCTACCAAAGGGTCGTGGGTCATTTTGAGGTCAGTTCCAAATTGATGAGATCATTTGATACAAACGTTCGGGAGTGCTATATATCTGTGGCATTCTCAAGTTAACTAGTTGGTGCTGTGTCTGAACTCATTGCTGTATGTCTCGTGTGATAGGAGTCTACCTCTGAGGACGTGAACTTTATGTACGCCATGACGATGTGGGCGATTGCGACCGGCAACTCTCGCCTGGAGGGACTTGGTCGACTGCAAACAGGCATCGTGTCGCGGTCCATTAACTCTTACTTCCTCCTCAAGGACTCGAACATAAACCATCCCGCCGACTTTGTGCGCAACAAGGTAGGTAGAATAAGAGATTGAGTGGTATCGCTATTAGACGTAGGCCTGTGCTTTAAGCCAAGAAAAAACAAAACAACACTGCATGACCGAATAGGAAATACGGTGCATCGCTTGAGTATACAGCGCATTGCATCCTTGGTAATCATCCTTGTAGATAATAGCTTGGAAAAGAGGTAGATTCAATGCCCCGTCTAGATCTTACAGGCAAAGCGTAACATGCGTTCGTTTCAGGTAACCGGAATCCTGTTCGAGAGCAAAGTAGACTACACAACGTGGTTCGGTGACAACGTCGAGTACATCCACGGCATCCAGGTGATCGATCTGATGATATGCCGTCCATATGACTGCATATCCCCGTATCATAGCAAGCCCCCAAAACGATAAGCCTTCCTCCTTGACTCTCTCTCAACTAAACATCTTTCATGTTTCCGCTACCTCCTCTTTTTACCCCGGCGCTTTCTATCCCTGTTACGTGGCCTCGCTGTCGTGGCAGAATATCCCCGTCACTGCCATCACCGAGTACGGTAAGTCCTCTTGGTGGTAAACTATCACCAGCATAACTAATGGCCATTCCTTCCTTGAAAGGAAACGCCTCTTTGTACAATTCGACAAGCTAGGGATGTTGCTCGCCTTTTCTCAACTAGTAACTAGGTATAAATGACACTGATAATCGCATTTGGGTATAATACCTGACGTCCTTCTCCCGGTAGGTTCGGAGAAGGACGTCAGAGAAGGGAACCTTTGTATCGGAGAGGCTGACAACCAATTTTGAGCGCTTTGAATGGCTTGATGGTCAAAGGGGCTCAGTTTTAGCAGCCTCGTGCTTAGTGTTAGCAACCCAAGTATCTTCGAAGATCGAATATTGTCACAATACTACCTTTGAATAACACGTGTAAGAACGAAGATAGAAGGACGTAGAAATTTTCGCACATGCGACATGAGCAACCCTTTATCCATCCTAATGGTTACTGGAATGCTTCTCCTTTGCCGCAGTTCGCGAGCCGGAGTTTGTTCAAGAGGAATGGGATCAGGTAAAGACGCCAGGGGTTCCCATGCTCCTTAGTCAAACAGCACACATTTGTACCCTGCCCCGCTTGCTGTATCTGGGCCTCTTTTGTTTGAGGAGGAGAACAGTCGACCGAACTTCAATCCAATTTGTGTTTCATCTTATCC
This sequence comes from uncultured Verrucomicrobiales bacterium, assembly GCA_964445335.1. GTDB lineage: Bacteria > Verrucomicrobiota > Verrucomicrobiia > Verrucomicrobiales > Akkermansiaceae > WTJZ01. The sequence continues at coordinate 244 of CAYUKP010000360.1, read as the reverse complement.
TTCTCATGTGATGGAGGCACGCCAATAACCTGGTCTGTGAACCTGGCTGAATTACGGATAGAAATATTACTTAAAATCTCGTGATTCGTCTCTGTACGTTCAAACGGGTTTTTTCATCCGCAGCGGCTTGAATCGGCCATTGAATATACTAACGGAGTGTGGGCAACGGTACTGTACATGAGCTACGCCGTCGTCCAGAAGCATTTCGCCTTCGAGACAATGCTGTGAGTGCTAAGCTAAAGAT
>CAYUKP010000359.1:563-1846 GCA_964445335.1 uncultured Verrucomicrobiales bacterium | reverse complement strand
CTTACTCTTGCTACGAGAATCAACACTTCATTCATCGGTGGAACACCAACAACTCGTACTAGAGGTTTGACTGATCTTATCTGTTCACCAGAGATCGTACAAGACATCCGTTCAATGGCTTATAACGCTATTAACACTAAGGATGCAGACAATTCCGCCCCAGGTGGTACAGACGGTCTTGCAGCTCCTGACGAACTTCGTATGGAGATGTTCCGTAGCGCAGGTCTTCCTGAGTTTTACGGTCTTGGAATTATGGAGATCAATGAGCTTGGCACAAGTCAGAAGTTCAACGATTTATTTGACACTGCTGCTGGTAGTACTAGTTACTACAATGCAGACGGATCAACAGGAGAGATTACTTTCACATCATCTACAGACGATTTCGTCCTTGGTGTTGATCGTTCGAAAGACTCCTTAATCCGTGCAGTTGCTGTTGACGCTGAGAATGGTAGTGAGTTCAACCTCATTGCTGACGACCAGTACAGCATCCGCCAGAACAAGATCGGATACTTCGGTTCTATGGACGAAGGTCGCGTAGTTCTCGATAACCGAGTTCTTGTTGGAAAGATTGTTGGAGCATTCGATTAATCTCTAATAACAATCCACTTTAAGAAGGTCGCCTCGAAAGGGGCGGCCTTTTTTTTTATTTAATTTATTATTTAAGTGTATATAATAGGTATATGAGCGAAGAAGAAAAACCATACGACGAGGTTACTACAGGACAAGAAAAGCCTGTAAAAAAAGGTATTGTTGAAGAAATTCAAGAAATGAAGGAAAGAGGCGAGATAAACACGGCAGCCTACAAAGAGAAAATAAGAGAGCTTGAAGTGATTCTTGGCGTTAAAGAGCTAAGCCCATTTGGCACAAATGAATTAGACATCTTCGAAGATCAACTTAAATCAATGAATCTAACTGACATGATGAGAATGGCTCAAAAGGCTGGATTAAATCCTCATTTAGATAGACCCAGATTAAAGGGAGCTTTGTTAAAAGAGTTTAAAGCTTACACTAGAAATAATCGTCGCAATATAATTCCTAATCCTGTTAAACAGCCAGAGCTAGATCCTAATAATCCTGTTCACGCAAGAACAATTAAAATGCTGCAAGATCTAGGTATTTAGTGTAATACCTTACATGAGCGCATTAGAAGACTTAGCTTCAGGTATCGTAGAAACAGAGTTTGATGGTGACACTGGTATAGCCACGGTTTCGGCAGTCAGTGGATGGCTATTCGAAAATTTAGGTAGGCTTAATACTCACATCTACACAGACTTCAATGGATA
>CAYUKP010000359.1:0-553 GCA_964445335.1 uncultured Verrucomicrobiales bacterium | reverse complement strand
TTATGGGGCCATTGACACTGAAGCTCAAAATATTCTAAAAGAGCTATATTTATATAATTATTATACCAAAGAATCCAGAAATGCTTTAAGGGGTATTGTTAGCTCCAGTGTAAGTGGGGACAATATTTTAGCCTTAAAGGACGGAGAAAGCTCTGTAACGTTTGTTAACCGTAACGAGGTCTCTAAGGTCTACAGAGGGCTTGCAAAGGATTCTATGGACAATGTCGTGCGATTATCAGCACAATATAACATCTACCAAGCTGAGCCTAGACAACTAGGAGGCATTGATGGTAGCGGGTTGACTAATTACCAGGATTAATTACCTGAGATTCTTGTAAGGATCTCTTCCCTCTGCATACTTACTAGCAGGAGGATATTTAGAAACGGGCTGTTTCTTAGCCACTTTTTTTGTAGCTGCTTTCTTAGTTGCGGTTTTCTTTTTTGCGCTCATTTTAGTATAAAAAATAACCCCTCTCCTTTCGGAGAGGGGGTTTAATTAGTTAGCTAATATTATGAGAATATTGCAGTACTACTATTTCCACTAGCATATAAT
>CAYUKP010000358.1:0-1851 GCA_964445335.1 uncultured Verrucomicrobiales bacterium | reverse complement strand
CTTTTAGTACATCTCGATCTTCCTGAAGGATTAGCTCGACCAACCGATCTGTACTAGCGGTAGCTTGGAACATGCTGCGATTGATATTGAGATTAGATACTCCGGTCTCTTTCAGTGCTTTTTCGTCCTTACAGATGTACCCGCCTAAATCGTAATCAAAGTAGTCTCGGAAAAACTGCAAAACCCGTGGCTTTCGGATACTATCATCTTCCAACATGCGTGTGACCTCTCTTTTGACATCCGCTCGGCTTCTCATCCGCCCTGACAGGATCGCCTTTCGTAGAGTGGCATCGGGCTTGATGTAAGATAAAGCATGGTTGACGGCCAAACCTAGCTCCCAATCTTGGAGTATGGTACGCCCCCAAGCATCAGAATTGCCTTGAGGCGCTAATTCAGATCTAAATAAGGCGTCTCGATCGAGGAAAATCGCAGATAATCCCATAAATAAGCCTTCCTCCCGACCTAACGTTAGCACCGTTTCTTCCACTAAAGAAAAATAACGTTCAACTTCTTCATTACTAGGTTTTCTGAAGGTTAGCATTTCAAAGAGATATCGAATCGCCGTTCTCACTTCGTCACGAGTGTATTTTTTGTGAGGATTTTTTAGGAGGTGATAGACGGGGGTCGCGGGACGAATAAACTCTGTGTTATAGGTTAAGGATGAAGGTAACCCGCGGATATCCCCTTTGGGTTTCACCATTTGATAAGTAACGGGATCGTCTGTGATTTGCGCGGGAGAGTCCACTAAGCTCATAGGCCCATACGCCATGTACTCAAGAATATCGTATGCTTTAGTCAGAATCTGTGTGGCTTCAGCACTATTCACCGAGGAGAAATCCGCATAATTTTTCATCCCATATTTGCGAGCATTCGCCAGTACAACAGGCACAGCTTTCACTGCTGTCGCATAAGCGACGGTACCTCCATCCCAATTCGTGATTCGATCCACCCCAAAGTATAGCTTTAGCTCACCCCCATGATTCGTTGGAACCGCATCTCCATGGGTGCGTAAACCTGGCTTTTTGGGGTCATAAACGGGTTCGGTATTGATCAACTCATTCAATCGCGTGATGTGCTCTTGAGGGGTGACTCGCCAGAGTCGTTTAGGGGAAAAGGTGGGCTGAAGCTCGATATTTTTTGGAAGTTCACCAAAGAGGAGGTCATGGTTGACGAAGTTGCCTTTGCTGGGGTCTTTGTGCGCGTGGAATCCACCTTTATCTGCCATTACTTGCTCTAACTCCTGCACCACCCAATCACCAAACTTAAGGTATTCCTCCACATCGGGTTGATCCTTTTTCTTTGGTGGCATTTCTTGGATGGCAACTTGTGCCCAAATTGACTTCCAAACTTCAGTGTTAGTTTCGTCAATTGGACCTAGATCGTCCATACTGAAGCCGCCTTTTTTCATGCCGTCTCCGTGACAATCAAAACAGTAGAACTCCAAAAACTCTTCGCCAAAATTCTCAAAGGTCGTACCCTCAGGATGTCCTGGAGTGTATGTCTCTTTTGCCAGAGCATGCCATCCGCATGCGAATAAACCCCAGAGAATACCGCTGAATAAAGAACCTCTTACCATCTCTCTCTTAAGCTAGGACTTCACGCAAAGGGCCAGATGCAGAATCGTAGCGAGCGGCTAGATTCTCTGACATATTAAAGCGCTCTTCATTGACACCCACGGTCTTCAAAATCGAATTGTAAAGAGCATTGATAGGTCGTGTGCCGTCTAACTGAGTGAAGCAACCTGATTTAAAAATGCCGCCACAATTCCCCAATAAAATCACCGGCCAAGTCGTTCCTTTGGTGTGCTGTTTGTCCGCATTGTTACTCGTGTAAACAATCAAGGTGTTGTCC
>CAYUKP010000357.1:0-1855 GCA_964445335.1 uncultured Verrucomicrobiales bacterium | reverse complement strand
GCACCAAGTAGGTATCCACCCAAGACGATTGTTTTTTCCGTTGTTACAATAAAACAAACCATCGGAGCTACTCCTAAAAGCAACTGAGCTAGATCCGACTTCCTCTCGTAAGTGAATTCAATGTGTCTTTCATTGATTGATTGTAAATTTGTCGCGCTTACTACCCTAATTAGTTTCTTTTTCATAATTATAACATGATCGATTGTTCATATTTAGTGTGCAGCGTGTAGAAATAATTTTTTAATTGAGTTCTTGATTTAAAATATTGATCTTGGGCTAGCTCACTCTTCCTAGAAGGTATTTAAAGTGTGACTAGATTGAGCCTAATAAGAGCCTATAAAAATCAATCATTTGCAAATAGTTTTGTTTTGAAATCCTTTCATTAATTCCATGAAACCTAGGAAGATCTTCCTTATTTAGGAAAATCGGTGAGAACCTAAAGATACTTTCAGTTTGGTTAATAAAGTGTCTTGAGTCAGTAGTTGAGAGTGTGATGGAAGGGGCAATGATGGCATTGGGATAACTTCCACTTATTGTCTCAGAAACTAGCGCAAATGCTTCGCTTTCATGATTTGTTATTGGTGCTGGCTCCTCTATATGGGAAACCACGCGAACTTTCACATCAAAATCTTTTATGACTTTAATCACATGCTCCAATATCTCTGCGCTTGAATTGTGTGGGGCGATCCTATAGTTGATCAATGCAGATGCTCTTTTAGGCAATACGTTTTCTGCTATACCACCTGAGATCATATTTACCGACATACTGGTTTTAATAAGAGCATCAGTTGAGGGGGCCCGTTCAAGTGACATATTCATGATTGGTTCGGTCAACCAGGTGTGGTAAAGCATCACATTGGTTGGAAAATCAACGTGAAAAGAAAGTTGTCTAAACATTCCTTTTATGGGGCCTGTCATTTTTGGAGGTAACCTTGATTCTGTTAATTTAGAGATAGCCTTACCCAACTTTGCGATCGCAGTTGCCTTAGGTGGAATCATAGAATGCCCTCCTTCTCCCTCTGCTGACAACTCAAGTGTCATATAACCTTTTTGTGTTACTCCAATCAATGCTACTGGTTCGGTAACATTTGGTATTACTCCCTTTGTGACCGCTTGTCCCTCGTCGAGGATAAAATAGGGTCTTATATTTTGACTTTCTAGATATTTAGCTATTCGAGCAGCACCTTTATGTCCGCCAACTTCCTCATCATGTGTAACGGCTATGTAGATTGTTCGATCGGGTCTCCAGTCGTCAACTGCACTCAAACTCTCAATAGCTTCAAAGACGCCAAGAACTGCGGATTTGTTGTCTAATGCTCCTCTTCCCCATATGTGGGTTTCATCAATAAAACCTGAAAATGGAGGATGTTCCCAAAAGTTCGCTGCACTGAATTGTGTGCCAACTACATCTGAATGCGTAATTAGCAATATTGGGTTTAGCTCTTTAGACTTGCCTTGCAAAGAAAATAATAAAGAGCTTTCTGACTCAAACTTTAGAGACAGCTTACTGAGTGCTTTTCGATAATTAGAAAACAAAAAGTCATTAAATTTCTTGAACTGTTCGTGTAAATCTTTCGGTAGCTCGCCTGTGGATACAGTACGGAATTGGATCGCTTTTGAAAGTCTGGAAAAAACCGCTTCCTTATCATCTAAATATCTTAGGTGTCGCTCGTCGTCAGTCTTGTTGACACTATTTTTTTCTATTGGGTGGTGCGCCGTAAATATCAGAACTAACAGGAACCCCAGAACAATCAAAAAAACTAATAAAAACTTAGTTCTCTTCAAGAAAATATTTAGAAGGCTGTGTGTGATCATGTTCGCTAGTGGGTAAAGTTTTTGGCTACGTCATCAAGAG
>CAYUKP010000356.1:0-1878 GCA_964445335.1 uncultured Verrucomicrobiales bacterium | reverse complement strand
GTTCCATCTTGAGAAACTTGATGCCTCATGTTTTAACTACAACTCAAAAACAGCCCAATGCTCTTCATGCCAAGGCTCAGGCTTCTCTAATGAAGGAAGCAGCTGTCCAGACTGTACAGGCTCTCGTTTAAAAGCCGAATACACAAGGGTGACTTTAGAATTTTCCTCCAAAGATGAATTCACCTTACCACAACTTTTAGGTCTACCTGTGGAGGATTTACTAAAACTTCTGTCCCGACTAAAAATCTCCACACATTTACAAGATGTCGTTGAAGAACTAGTCTCCAAAGTGTGTAAGCGGCTTGAGTTTCTCATAAGCATAGGCTTACATAGGCTAACGTTGGATCAACGCGTGAGAGAACTTTCTTCGGGAGAGTTTCAGAGGTTGCGTATCTCCTCACAGCTAGGCGCGGGTCTCTCAGGGATTCTTTACATCATTGATGAACCAAGTCGGGGACTTCATCGAGACGATATTACGAAACTTATTCGCGCTCTCTATACCTTGAGAGATTCAGGAAACACTTTGATCATGGTAGAACATCACCCTATGCTTATACGAGCTAGTGATTGGTTAATTGATCTTGGCCCTGAAGCTGGAGAAAATGGAGGGAATTTATTGGCTGAAGGATGCATAGATATAGCTCTTCAGAGTTCAGCTAGCTCCACAGGACGCTGGTTGACTCGATTACAAAGCCAGAATGGTAACATTCCTGACACAGCTGCCACCGATGATGCGATTATCTTATCTCAAGCTTCTTTGCATAACCTCAAGGTTGATAAGGTGGCCTTTCCGATTGGATCCTTTAGTGTTCTTGAAGGTCCTAGCGGAGCAGGAAAATCGTCCCTCATAACACATACGCTAGCCAAATACGCTCAATCTCTGATCAATCAGAAAAAGAAAATAGATGTCAAAGCGAAGATTACAGGCTTAGAATGTTTTGATCGAGTTGTTTTAGTCGATGAATTTGCTATAGGGCGCTCGGTAAGATCTAACCCTGCGACTTTTACTGGTATTTTAGATAAGCTTAGAGCTCTCTACGCATCTCTTCCTCTATCAAAGGAAAGAGGCTACCAAGCAAATAGATTTAGTGCCAATGTAAAAGGAGGTCGTTGTGAAAAGTGTTTGGGGCTGGGTAAAATCAAATTAGAACTGCACCTGCTTAGTGAGTCATATGTAACATGTGATATTTGTAGAGGTAAAAAGTATAACAACGAAACCCTAGAAGTGCGATTTAAAGGTAAAAACATCGCAGAGATTTTGCAGTCTTCTGTAGACGAAAACCTTAAGCATTTTGCAAATAACCTTGCTCTAAATCATGCCTTAAGCTGTTTGCACTCCGTAGGGCTTGGATATCTTAAGCTCGGTCAATCTGCGAACACTCTTTCAGGTGGTGAGGCGCAACGAATAAAACTGGCTACGGAGTTAATGAAAAGTCGAGATGAGAAAACATTAAAAGGAAGACACATAAACACCCTTTATATCCTAGATGAACCAACCCTTGGATTATACTTTTCTGATATTGAGATTCTTGCAAACTCGCTTCGAAAGCTTTTAGTAGCCCAAAATACAATAATAGCTATTTCACATAATGAACAGTTTTCTGCCTATGCAGACTCCCGCCTTGCTATGCAAGAAGGAAGAGTTGTAGCTCATACAATAAAAAGTTGATTAGAATCCTTTACGTAAATGAGACGGTAGGATTCCGAGTTGCTCACGATACTTTGCAATGGTACGGCGAGCAACCTTTAAGCCTTGGTCTTTTAGCTTCGTAACGACGGCTGCATCAGAGAGAGGTTTGGACTTGTCTTCATTTTCAATAATTTTTTGGATCTCCTCTTTTACTCCTGCATTAGAAATCGTTTGCCCAGACTTTTTGG
>CAYUKP010000355.1:0-1881 GCA_964445335.1 uncultured Verrucomicrobiales bacterium | reverse complement strand
GCGCTATGCTTCCTCCCTCCCGCAAAGCCTAAGAACTCTCGTAGCCTTCACCTCACCCTCTTTTCCACATGGGGAGTGAAGCCTGAACTTTTCGAGCCTAGCTTGATGAAGATTCTTACGAAAGAGTACCCTAGGGATGACGCGCAGCTTCAGAAAGCAATGGCTCCTTTACTAAAACCTGCAGATATCGTTACGGTAAGAAAAGTAGACCGTAATTGGCTGAATCTTCACCTTTTTAGTGGGTTAAGAACACGCAAAGGGGTCATGCTTATGGACGATGCGCCAGCGCATCCTGCAGACTTTATGCTATTGTATAAAAATGGAATTTACTACGGAGAACTCCCTAAAGAACTAAAGTGAGTTTCTCTTTTGTGAAAAAATGGCAAAAAAACGCAATTTTGTGTGAACTTATTTATCACTAGTAGGTCTAAGAAGTTATGAAACAAATTATTGTATTAGGAACAATCTGTTTAGTTAGCTTAGGTGTGATGTCTTGTGCAAAGCCTGTAAACAATTCATCGAGTGCTCCTTACTCGGTTGAGAAACCAGAATGTGGCTGCAAGGCGAAAGCAAACTAAGTGGGTATTAAGCTCTCGTACAAAGATAATAGCGAGACCGATGAATCCAATCGCTACTCATTGTACGGCTTTTCCTGACATGTGACAATCGGTTGCCTCAGGAGGAGCACCTTGCACCTTGATAAATAAGGTGCATTTCTTTCATACGTTTGATCGTACGAAATTGCATAGCTGTCTCCTAAGCTTTTCTCTGGATCTCTGAGTGACATGCACTTACGAAAGCGAGGTGAGAAAACCGTATCACACTCTGCAACAAGCGCTGTATTATGAGGCAGATCCTATTAAAGGGTCACGCTTTTATGTTAATGCAGCGCCGGTAAGCTCGGAACACGAGGCAAAACAAGTGCTTGAGGCCGCCACGCGCCAGTTTCCTCATGCGAGGCATCACTGTTGGGCTCTCACATTGCGCTCGCCCTCGATTGCCCGGCCTAATGATGATGGAGAGCCTAGTGGCTCTGCGGGTAAGCCCATTCTGGCGCAACTCCAAGGGCGAGACTTGCTGAATACCATGGTGGTTGTTTCGCGTTTCTTCGGAGGTACTAAGCTAGGAGTCGGGGGATTGGTGAGGGCTTATGGTGGCGCAGCGGGAGCGGCCTTAGATACGGCTCAAATCATTCAAGTCGTGCCGAAAACGACGGTGCAAATTTCCTTTCCCTACGCACATACCAGTTTGGTGGAGGCGGCCTTAGCAAACCTCAATCAAGAGCCAGATTCCTCAAAGTATGGAGAACAAGTCGAGCTAAGCGTGCTGGTCGAAGACGCACAGGTAGAGAGCTTTATCCATCACTTCCGAGAGCAAACGGCGCACAAGGTAGCTGTCCAAAGCATTCAGCCTTCCTCTTGATACCATTTGGCTCGTTATCTCACGAAAAGTGTGAAGAAAGAATGACATCTCCCTAAGAGGTGTCATACCATCCTCCCAATCAATCTGGATTTATTTGGAAAAAGATAGATGGAGGGCAAGAGGCTTCGCATGATGAGAGAATTTCGAGATCTTGTTTAGCTGAGACTTCGTTTGTCCTCAGTAGTGGTGCCCGTACCATGCCTCGCGCTCAGCTAAAAAATCTCTCCGAAAAATAAGTCCACCTTGATTACTCAAATGGTATACACAACAAACAAACCCTATGAACGTATCAGACTTTTTAGCTAAATTAGAAAACACGCCATCAGAAATAAGCTTTGCGGAGACGATTGCCACGGTAGAGGCCAACTATACCTTTCAGGAAACAGAGTTTAAAAATGGGGAGACCTTGAATGAAGCGGGGCAGAACTCGGGTTCTTGTAAGGTCTTTGCCTTTGCTCA
>CAYUKP010000354.1:0-1891 GCA_964445335.1 uncultured Verrucomicrobiales bacterium | reverse complement strand
GCTTACGCCTCCCTCAAGTTCTGAGGGCTGAAAGCCTGACATATAAGGACTGCGGTTGACTCCACGAGTCGACGACTCCATTTATCCGAGAAGTTAATACTCTAAACGTTCATACCTGTTCCCTCGTAGTTCGCTTCGAGTTTGAAAAACTCTTCGCATTCACTTTTGAAGAAGAGACTCCTTGGACACTTTCTAGGCAAGCTCGAGAGCTACTGCGCTTGAACCAACCACACCACTTCTTGGGCTGGGACTTTACCTTTTAATCCACCCTCAAGATTAGCTCCTAGCAACTTAGTGACCTTATGATTTGTGCCATAAAGATCCATGACTTCATCTTCTGGCACACAAAACGGAGGTCCATCCAATAGTGCTGTGTCGTACTCAAAAGTAATGATTAGTTGGTGGCATTCTGGAACCAGAGCTAATACATGTCGCACATATTGCACGCGCATTTCTGGAGGTAAAGCCACAAGAGCAGCTCTGTCATAGACGGCAGATGCGCCATCTAAATGAGATGATTGCAGATCAAATACATCTCCTTGGTAAACCTTTAGTCCGCTTCCTTTATAAACACTTAACGCCCCTTCCGAAGCAACCTCAGGCTTAATTCCTAATTCCTCAAATAGCTCTTCTACCGCAATCGAGCTCAACTCCACACCGATCACTTGATACCCCTGAGCCAGAAGCCAATGAATATCTATAGACTTACCACAAAGTGGCACGAAAATAGTGTCGCCTGGCAAGAGGCTCAATTGATCTACAAATTGCAACAAGCGAGAATGTGGCTGTGAGCGGTGGAAGCCAATTTGCTTAATTTGCCACTTATGTAGCCAAAAGTCCCTATCCATGATTTTCGTATGCAATCATTCAAGTTATAAGCATCTTAATAGACCACCCATTGTTCATCATCCGAAGGTGTGAAATTCAGGCTCACCATACAGACATCGTCTTCAAAGGTCTGGTCTTTCTGAAAACGTTGAATCTCTTTAAGCAGATCGGCATTAAACGATTCGCTCTCTGCCGAAGACTTCATGAAATCCGCCACGCGCTCCTCACCATATTCCTCACCATCAGGATTCGATGCCTCGATGATCCCATCTGTATAAAAAACCAAACGTTCAACGTCTACCAATTCTAGAGTCTTTTGTGGGTATGGAATCTCTGGCATCAAACCTAAACCCGGCCCTTTAATGCTCATGGTGTCGATAATCTCAACTTCACCATTTTTCATTATAATCGGATTCGTATGCCCAGCTGACGCAAAGGACAGCGTACCGAGTTTCTTATCGATCACCGCATAAATAGCGGTAGCAAACATCGTAATCTTAGACTCTTTTAGAATACTAGTCAGACCGTCATTAAGGCCTGATAAGAAAGTACCAGGCTCAATGGCAAGTGACTTCTGCTTTTCCATCAAACCACGGATCATCGCCACAACCAAAGCAGAGCGCACCCCATGCCCCATCACGTCGCAAATCAGCAAGCCCAAGCGGTTGTCATCGATTTTCACCACATCTAAAAAGTCTCCAGCCAGAGAACTTGCAGGAATGTAATCGAAATCAATTTCCATACGGCTCCCGCCTACAGAGAGTGTTTGCTTAGAAAAGTCACATCGCGATTGCACCAAAGCCAACTGAACTTCTCGTGCTAACTGTAACTCTTTTTCAAAACTACGGTTCGCATCCTGTAGTTGTCGGCCTTGTTTTAAGAGTTCCATTTTGGAATTCACCAAATCCGTCACATCTGCTGAGATACCAAAAATGCCTTTAATGTTACCCTTCCGGTCAAACCATGGAAACTTCGTCGTATTGACCCACGTATCTCCTTGGTCACTCCAGGTTTCTTTTTCAACCTTGGTAGTGAGTGGCTTTTGAGAATCAATCACCTGTTT
>CAYUKP010000353.1:0-1902 GCA_964445335.1 uncultured Verrucomicrobiales bacterium | reverse complement strand
GGAGGGGCAGATCAGCGCTATAATTTCCTTAACAAACAAATAGTCATTAGCACAACTAACGAAATAATGGCTAACAACATTATACAGGATACGCATAAACGCACACCTTCAACTTTTAAGTCAACGAATTGCAGAAAGAGCAATAAGCTTAATCCTAAAAGAGACAACCTTGCTTTATTACCCATAATATTTTCAGAGGTCTGTACCTTACTCTGAAGAGGCGCGAAATTGTCCTTATGGATTTGTCGGATTCTCATTTTGAAAGCAAGCAGGGGATAAAAAGAGCATCTATTCTGCGCTCATTGATTTAATTAGCTCCTTAAATCACTCAATTCAAGCATTTTTCGCTCCTTCACTACACGTATATATGCTCTTCAAGGATTCACAGAGAAACAGGCAAGACTAATAGTGAAGCGACTGTCCCAACGGGACTACCTATTGTCAGCCCAGGACACAGTCCTGGGAACCAGCCGTCGATATTAACAGTCCTGTATGGACGACCTTCCTTCAGCCTCAGAGCCCCCCAGAAAAGACAGCAACCTGCAATGCCTCCTCTGGCAGCTGCAGAGGAAATGATGCTGTGCGTTCGGAGGACTCGATTGATTCGGCCTATTCATAGGCCTACGGAATACATCTTGAGTGCCTCTAGCACCACCACATTACCAAAGGACTGTAAGTCCGTCAGATAACTCACCAAATATCATGCAGATCTATCCCTCTATTTGTGCTTTGTAGTAGTGGCTTTCGTATTTAGCTCGTTCGGTTTATAATAAGTCTTAGAGAAAGCAACTTCATACTCAATCGTTCTCACAAAACCATCGGAGCTCTCGGTTATCTTAATATGAGGTGATTTCTTGAAGAGATCACGTCGAAGCTGATTAGGCTCCACCTCCAATAAGATTTTATCTCCAAATGATAACCCATAAGAGTTATCCGAAAACCTCCCTCAATAAAAAATAGAAATCTTTCAAAACCATATCACTTAAGATCAAAGCTTAAAGAACAGAAAAAATAAAAATATAGTACCAAAAGTCACTCCGATGTAGAATGCGCTAAAGCATGAGAAAGATGAACACAGTCAGCCAAAAACTTTCTAGTAATATCCGAATCTAAACTCAACAACCTATCGGGATCATTATAAAAATAATCTAGGAAACTTTCTAATTCAGAAATCTGAGTATAGCCAAACCTATCTTTTTGTTTCTTGATCAAAAGTTCAAGATAGTCTTTTATTACTTCACCTGCATCTTCCTCTCTTATTTCTTCATTGAGCATTATAACACCCTCCTGACCGTTACAAACTTTAAATAAGTTTCCAGAATTTAAAACTTCATTATAGAGCTCCTTTTCTTCACTATTAAACCGAGATGAATCAACCTCGCAAGACCTTAAGAAGAGTATGCACTTCATATTAGGCAGGAAAAAAAACAATGATGGCTGTTCAAAGCCATCTACCTCAGTCAAATTAGGCCCCCTTGGGACAATTCTTCTAGAATTATCCAAATAGTTAAGGGCTCGTGTCTCATAATAAATTTTTTGCTTGACTTTTAAGTTTAGTGATTTCTTCTGAAAAATCGCCTTCTCATCCCTACAAAGAGCTACGAAATCACCTTCAGTATAATTAGCTACAACCCCCGCGTCTGAATAAGATAGCATAAAGGCAATATTATCACTCATCCCCTCTATCTCGACATCATCAATAACGGTTTCCTTTTTATCAACATAATCACCACTGTGTGCGAGTATTCCTACTGTTGTAATCAAAAAAACAAATAATAATAATAGTTTCATCATTGAACCTTTCCTCTATTTTTAGCATCCCCCCTTACTCTGTTATTGCAAGAACGAAATAATGACTACATTAAACCAACTCATTCACCTATTTTTTTCCGGATCACCATT
>CAYUKP010000352.1:0-1904 GCA_964445335.1 uncultured Verrucomicrobiales bacterium | reverse complement strand
AGACACTTTTACCTATCTCATCAGGAGGAAGACTACCTACGCGACGAACTTGTTGCAAAAATCAAAGAAATCAATCCACACGAATCGATCCTTAAGCACGATGAGTGAGTAGAAAGTGTTCTCACTTTATCGAAACAAAAACAGACCCGACTGTTAGACCAGAATACAGAGTCTATAACCAACATAGAACTCATCAAAAAGTCTGAGAAGCATGAAAAGACTCATGAGTTCACAGCCTGCCAAATCATCATGCCAGCCTACGCTAGTGATGAAACCATTCAAGACTGGCTTAAGAAATTACCCGCCGATATTCTTAGAGTCAAATTGCTCATTGGCCTGGAAGGCCAGCCAGGTTCACGCTACCTTTTTGAACGTGTAGGCAACAAAGTTTCCCCCTATCGTCAAAAAGTAAGACTCGGCGGCAATGTCCCTAATTCAGCAATACTGATCGGCCCTCACTTAGACGTCAAAGCTCTCGAGGCAATGACAAAGGATAGCTTCAATCAAAACCCTTTATAGAGTTCAGCTACAATAAGTTTGCTCTAACAAATCAAGACACTCCGTCCAGAAGCTTGCGTTCATTGCATCGTATCGCACCGTGTCACTTCCTTTTTGCGTAGTAAATAAGATGTTACTAGGCTCTTCAACAAGCTCTTCAAATAGACGGTTTAGGCAGTAGCCGTGAATTTCATCTCGTGAACCTGGAACAGGAGTACCACGCCCCCCCTTTGCATGATCTTTGAGGCTGAAAATGACCTTCTTCAAGTCTTCAGCGTCTAATGCTATATTCAAAGGGACTGCAGCTTGGCGGTGATCTTCTATGATCGCCGCCAATCTTTTAACTATGCGTTTTGCTTCACCTTTAGGGTCTTCCATCTCTTGCTTCGCTTCAACTGGGGCTGGATTCTCCGTCCCCATTTGAAATAACGGACGAACATCCTGAGGAATCTTTCTCAGGTTGTCATGTGAAGAAGCGTTAGATGAGTCAGCCATATTTTATGCTTAATAGTAGTTTTTAGGATAATAAACACTTATAAACTAGGATGCAACCTCTGCGATTTGCCACTTTGGAAATGGATCTACAAAATTCTCATTCCACTCACTAGGTTCCTGCTCAAGTTCTTCTTGCGTGAGCAAACAAGAGTCTAACATACTTGTTAAGGCTTCACGGTCCATATTTCTACCTATTAGCACAAGTTCTTGGCGACAGTCCCCATTATTCTCTCTCCAGACACGTTCTATGTGAGAACGATCTTCTGGCCAGTATTCCTTAGGTATAGCAGCCCAGAAATGTCCCGCCCCGTGATGTCGAGCTACCGCTCCAGCCTGAGACCAAAAGCCTGCAAACTGTAAACGTGTAGATAACCAAAAGATTCCTTTCGAACGGATCACACCCGGCCATTCATTTTCCATACACTTAAATAGTCTCTCAGGATGAAAAGGAATACGCCTCTCATAAATGAAATTAGAAATCCCATATTCTTCAGTCTCAGGAGTAAGTTCTACTAAAGAATCTAACCATCCTTCATGTTTAGAAGCTCGATCTGGATCATACAAACCAGTGCCTACTACTGAGTTTAAGGGAACCTTTGATTCTTGTGTATCATGGATTATCGCTTGTGGGTTTAGAGCTCTAATCATCCCGTGAACTTTAGTTAGCTCTGCCTCCGATACGAGATCCGTTTTGTTAACTAGAATGACGTCTGCAAAGTCGATTTGATCCGTGAGAAGATCAACAATCGTTCTCTCATCCTCTTCCCCCAGAGCTTGATCTCTGTCATCTAAAGACTCCGTAGAGCTATAGTCCTGTAAGAAATTAGGAGCATCAACAACCGTCACCATAGTATCAATCTCAGCGACATCTCCCAAGGAATTACCGTTTTCATCTTCACATGTAAATGTCT
>CAYUKP010000351.1:0-1912 GCA_964445335.1 uncultured Verrucomicrobiales bacterium | reverse complement strand
GTCTATTTTTACTAATAAATAGTATAGAATTTAAAATACGTAGTTTTGGTAAGAAGGTGTGTAAGTTGTTCAAAATAAATAAGTTAAGTGAATAATCCGTAGCCCCCTATTTTGGGTGATTTGAGGCTCGGATATTTTGGAGGGATTTAGGGGCATAGTTCCTATAAACGAAGGGGTGTGAAACAGGGGGGACATGCTAAAATGCAAACTTTTTGTTTGGCGTGTTATCTCCATTCTTCAGGGATTTGCATTTTGCCCACAACGTCAGGGAGTAAGGATTTGGCTAAATGGTGGCGTGTAACTTTGTGGTAGGTGTCGGCGTATTTCTTATGTTCACTAGGATTCTGGTTGGGAGGGAGAAGCATTTTGATGTGAATCTCAGGTAAGTGGGTTTTGACGCTTTGAATCGTAGGAACTTGATCTGAGTCAGCTGTGAGGAGGAAGAGTTTGTCGTAATCTCCTTTGAACGCACCTGCTTGAATATCCACAGCAAGCTTTACATCAGTCTTTTTCTCTACGTAATACTTACTCTTCTTTTCGCAATGATGGCAGTCTCGGAACTGATATTGAAATCTACTAAGAATCACTTCAACATCGCGTTGTCTGAGAGCGTCGATATACACCTTATGACGAGCTAATGAGTCGGGCTTCCAGTGAGCATAGGCACTGTAATACGCGACCCTTGTAATTGTATCTTGGGGTTCTAAGAATTGTGAAGCCAAGGCGTGAAGGTCTAACCACCGATATGCACCGTTATCCACACTCATGAGAGCATGATACAAATTAAAGCCATCAATATAAACGTGAACCCTAGACATGAGAATAAAAAAAATCCCATCTCTTCTCAGAGATGGGGACTAGGGTGATACCCTAGCGAGTTATAAAAAACATAAAGAGATAAAAGTGATAAAGTCAAATACAATCCCGGGAATATAGCAATTATCAAAGGAATGATGTTATCCGCTCGCTCTTTCAGGGTTGGTTGAAGGGAGTTCTAGAGGTTGAGAGATCTTCCCAGAGTTTCTCGTTTTTTCAATCCACCAGTGAAGCGATAGAAATGACCAGTTGAGTGCGTTAAGGGGGCGGTTTTCAGACCCGTCTGAGCAGGATTGCTTTGTCGTCCTTCGGCTTTGATTCCAGTTAGCTCTGCGCTCGTTTAAGTCTTTTTAAAGAAAGGAGTCAGAAGGGGGATGAAAATTGACCTGATGTGTCTCACATGGTAAGGTGTAAGAAGATGCGTGATAATCCCATAGCTCTTATTAAAGATGACCTGCTTGCCTGTGGGGTGGAACGTTTGGGCATTTTTGGCTCATTTAGTAGAGGGGAGGAAACGGCAGAGAGTGACGTAGATGTGTTGATTAAGTTTAGGCCAGAAGAGAAGACTTATGATAATTTTGATCGGGTTTATGATCTTTTAGCTGATCTCTTTAAACGTAAGATTGACCTCGTTACAGAGGAGTCTCTCAGTCCACACTTCGCCCCAGAGATTAAGAAAACCGTTCATTATGTCACGCTCACTTAAGAACTACCTTTCTCATATCAGAGAAGATCTCCTTGTTTACGATGTGGTGGAAAGCAAAATTCCTTCTTTGCTTATGTCATTGGAACGAATGGAAAAGGAAATGTAAGCCTGTTACCCAAGAGAGGGAGTTACAGGCAATGCTTCGCTACGTAGTTTGGCTGAGAGGTGGTCTCACGCAAAGCAAATAAAGGTGTGGGGATTGTTAATCCCCCGAGTAGGGTGAAGCGATAGAAATGACCAGTTGAGTGCGTCAAAGAAACACGGTTTTCTGACTCGTCTGAGCAGGCTTGTTTTGTCGCCTTTCGGCTTTGAGTCCAGTTAGGACTGCACCCAATTTAAGTCCTTGTCAATAAGGGAGTTAGAAGGTGTAAAATTCCATACTATTTTTAC
>CAYUKP010000350.1:0-1929 GCA_964445335.1 uncultured Verrucomicrobiales bacterium | reverse complement strand
TACGGTTTGAGAAAGATTTTCTCAAAAATGGGTATCTCAACATTACAGTCTTATCAAGGTGCTCAGATTTTTGAGGCATTAGGTGTAAGTGAAAATGTAGTTAATAAATGTTTTGCTGGTACTGTAAGTAGAATTCAAGGATTGACTTTTGATGGTATTGCTAAAGAAGTTTTAGTTAGACATCATTTGGCTTATCCATCTACTCCTAACCCTGTTGAGAAATTAGAGGTTGGTGGATTCTATCAATGGAAAAGAAGAGGTGAGCATCACTTATTCAACCCAGATTCAATTCAGTATTTACAGCATTCTACGAAGAATAATGATTACCAGAAATACAAAAAGTATACGAGAGTAATCAATAATCAAACGAAAAAGGCAGCTACTTTAAGAGGACTTTTAGACTTTGATAATAAGCAGCCAATTCCACTTTCTGAAGTAGAACCAGTTGAAAATATCTTTAAAAGATTTGCTACTGGTGCCATGTCTTTTGGGTCTATTTCTCATGAAGCACACTCTACTCTTGCAATCGCAATGAATAGAATAGGTGGGAAATCAAATTCAGGAGAAGGGGGAGAGGATCCTATAAGATTCTTCCCTAAGAAAAATGGCGATTGGGAGCGTTCTGCGATTAAGCAGGTAGCTTCTGGTAGATTTGGAGTTACATCGTATTACTTAACAAATGCAGATGAGCTTCAGATTAAAATGGCTCAAGGTGCTAAGCCAGGTGAAGGTGGTCAGCTTCCAGGTCATAAAGTAGATGACTGGATTGGTAGAACAAGACACTCTACTCCAGGAGTTGGTTTGATTTCTCCTCCTCCTCACCACGATATTTATTCAATTGAGGATTTAGCTCAGCTTATTTATGACTTAAAGAATGCCAATAGAAAAGCACGTGTTAACGTGAAATTGGTATCTGAGGCTGGTGTAGGTACAATTGCAGCTGGTGTAGCTAAGGCTTACGCAGATGTTGTATTGATAGCTGGTTATGATGGTGGAACAGGAGCATCTCCATTAAGTTCTATTAGACACGCTGGTTTACCTTGGGAACTAGGTCTTTCTGAAACTCATCAGACACTTGTGAAAAACAAGTTGAGAAGCAGAATCACTGTTCAGGCTGATGGTCAAATGAAAACGGGTAGAGATTTAGCTATAGCTACCTTATTAGGAGCCGAAGAATGGGGGGTTGCGACTGCAGCACTAGTTGTAGAAGGTTGTATAATGATGCGTAAGTGTCATTTAAATACATGTCCTGTAGGTATTGCTACTCAGAATAAAGAGTTGAGAAAGCGTTATGCAGGTAATCCTGATCATGTTGTTAATTTCTTTACATTCCTTGCTGAGGACTTGAGAGAAATTATGGCTGAGTTAGGTTTCAGAACTGTTGACGAAATGGTGGGTAGAGTTGATAAACTCAAAATGAGAGACAATATCCAACATTGGAAATACAAAAACCTTGACTTAAGTAGAATTTTATTCCAAGAGGAAAATGATCCTGCTGAGACATTATATAAGTCTATCGAGCAAAAGCATCAAATAGATGATATTCTTGATAGACAGATGATTAAAGCTTCTGAGCTTGCATTGAAGAAGGGTGAGAAAGTTACTGCAGAATTTGACATCATAAATACAGACAGATCTTGTGGTACTATGCTTTCTAACGAAATCTCTAAGAGATATAAGGGAGAAGGGTTACCAGAAGATACCATTAAGTTGAAGTTTAAAGGTAGTGCTGGTCAGAGTTTCGGTGCATTCTCTGCGAAAGGATTAACAATGGAGTTGGAAGGTGAGTGTAATGACTACTTCGGTAAAGGATTATCTGGAGCTAAGTTGATACTTTACCCTTTCAAAGAAACTCAGTATGAGCCTAGACAAAATATTATTGTTGGAAACGTTTGCTTCTACGGAGCGACATCGGGTGAGGCCTATATT
>CAYUKP010000349.1:0-1935 GCA_964445335.1 uncultured Verrucomicrobiales bacterium | reverse complement strand
ATACAAAAAATCCTACCGCTTCAGAAGGGTAGGATGACATAAGATGTGATGAATTAAGAGGGGCGATTAACCGCACCCGCCACCACCGCTTCCGCAGCTTCCGCCACCACAGCATCCGCCACCTTGGCTGGCTTCGGCTACTTCCTCAGCAGTTGGGACTTTGCCCATTTCAATGGTGAGGCTGAGGTAGTCATTAACGGTCTTTTGAAGGGATTGGAGGGTTTGTTGCGCTTCTACAAATGCAGTAACAGTCTTGTTTTCAAAGAGTTGTTCTCTTGAAATTTCAAAGTCAGTCATTTCTTGCGCTGTGATCTCAATACCGACACGTTGCTTGTCCTGTAGCTCAGCGCCTTTCTCATGAAGAGCTTGGTAAGCGCCTCTTGCTTGGTCGTCAGACAAGAAAGCTTCGACGTTCTTGTGGAGAGTTTGAAACTCTTCGTCTCCACAGATCGCTTTACAAAGCTCAAGTGTTTTACTGATAATCGCAGAATCTGATTGTATCATATTCATAAGGTTTACATGCCTTAGGTTGACTCAAATAGCAAATTTTATTTGTTTAGAGCGCGAGAATCTCCTCGAAGATTCCTGCTCCAATCAGGCGGGCACCATCGTAGAAACTGCAGATTTGCCCTGGGGTAAGGGCGCGTTGTTGATTGACGAATTCGATTCTTACTTGGTCATTTCCTTCTGGGATAATATGAGCAGGTTCCGCCTGGGAGCGGTAGCGACATTGGACAAGGCATGAGAAGGGTTGGGTGAAGTCCGCCCCAATACTAGAGAGTGACCCAACAAGGCATGAGGAGGCATAGAGACCATTGGTTTCAGGTAGGTCATAGCCAACGACAAGTCTATTGCTCTCGAAGTCCTTCTTGACGACGACATAAGCCACCCCTGTCTTGGGTGAGGCCACTCCATGCCCTTTACGTTGTCCTATAGTATGTAGATGGAGTCCCCGGTGCTTGCCTACCACCTTACCTTCAGTGGTTACGATCTCTCCTGGGTTGTCAGGGACATAATGGGAGAGAAAGTCACTCATTTTGATATTGCCGATAAAGCAGATTCCTTGGCTATCTTTCTTATCAGCAGTAGGGATGTTAAATCGTCTTGCTTGCTCTCTTACCTCGGTCTTGAGCATCTCGCCGACTGGAAATCTGGCGTGCTCTAGTTGGCGTTGTTGCATCATGGAGAGAAAGTAGGATTGGTCTTTGTTCGGATCCTTACCTCGCCAGAGTTGTGCAGGGCTCTCGTCGTTACTTTTGCGACGTCTGGCGTAATGTCCTGTGCCAACAGCTTCAAACCCTTGTTCTAACGCATAGTCCAGAAAGACTCCAAACTTCATCTCACGATTACAGAAGACATCAGGGTTAGGGGTGATGCCTTCGCGATAGCCTGAGAGGAGGTAGTCGACGATACGGTCTTTGTAGTGGTCTATGAGGTCGACCACTCTAAACTCGATCCCAAGGTGCTTGGCCACGGCATAGGCGTCTTCGAGGTCTTGTTCCCAAGGGCAGTCCCCGGGGATGTTATCTGTATTGATCCAATTTTTCATATAACCTCCCACGACCTCGTGACCTTGCTCCAGTAATAAGGCCGCCGCTAGACTTGAATCGACTCCACCTGAGAGACCTACTAGTATTTTCGACATAGATTTTTTGTAAAAGAATATTGTGTCCCTAACCTCAGTCATTAAGGTGTGCTGGTCAATACACAACCATGACAGAACAACAAAAATCACTCACGAATAGAGACCCTAAAGCGGGTTGCCTTATCATGCTGATCGGAGTCGCTATCTTTGGAGGATTAATCACGTACACCGTGACCCTCCCGTTTAGGCAGGCGGGACTGATGGGAGGTTTTACCGAGGAGAAGCCACTACGCTTAGTCACAAAGGAGAGTTTAGATGCTGCTACGTCGGGGTTGGACAAAAAGTGTGCA
>CAYUKP010000348.1:0-1938 GCA_964445335.1 uncultured Verrucomicrobiales bacterium | reverse complement strand
TCCATGCCTAATCCGATGTAGGCGGTCAAAACTGAAACTTTTACTGATGCGAGTGCTTGGTACGAAAAGGTGTTGCTCTTAAACTCCGCCCTCATATTAGTACCAGAAAATCCATCCTGGGAATTGGATGGCTCTGGTATATTGTAAACTGCCTCAATGTTCGTGTAGCCCACAAACCCTGAGATATCTATTGGCAGATCCTTGAATACCGGTATCCATTGCGATATACTATGCATAACTCCAAACCCAAAGTATTTCAGGCTCAAATCATCCCGATTGATCTCAGGCATCCAACGAACTTTCAATTCTGTTCCCTTTACGATGCCTAATCCTGCCTGTAAGACAACGGAAGGAACTGTATTTTTAAAGGCCGGTAGTTCATCACCTACTCCATCAATGGCTCCATAGTTAGCCAACTCTAAAGTTTGCCCCAAAGTGTCATATGCCACGATCAACTGTGAGGTGGCTGTGCCTCCGGCTACAGTCGGTAGATTTGGGTCGGAGCCACTTGAGAGCCGGGTAAAGTTGTAATCCTGGGGGACGAAACCAAACACCTGCTGTTCAGTGGGTACGTAAGCAAAATTCGTTGTGACGGTTAAATCAAACCCAAGCGACTCATGAGGCTTAGCTGTATTATACCAGCCGTTATTATATCCCATACCCCAGCCCTTTAAAGCCGGAGCCATATAGTTATTCAGCATGGTTTCTGCATCTTCCGGACCACCTAGTAGGAAGTCACTTATGTTTCCACTTCCCTGACCGAATGAAAATGTTGAGATTAATAAAAATAGTGTGAGTGGTTTTGCGGTTTTGAGTCTCATAAAAATACTATTTAACATTACCAAGGTACTACATTTCTAATTTAACTAAAATCAAGCCCATTATTGATTTATTTCTTAATACAGAAGCCAGGTTGTCGGATTGAATAGTTATATTTGTAATGATAATTATTATTAACTAATAAATATTATCTTAAAATGACTGTCAGGGATCAACTTTTGCAAGCAAAGCTCAAGGCTACACCTCAGAGAATGGTTGTTTTAGAGGCCATCAATCAGAGTAAAACCCATCCGACAGTCGATTCCATTTACGAAACTGTTAGACCGGATAACCCAAGCATTTCTCTCGCCACTGTTTATAAGACATTGGAGGCGTTTGCTCAAGCGGGTCTGATCAGTAAGGTTGCCACCACAGAAGGTCAAATGCGTTATGATTCGAACCTCTCAAATCATGGTCATATTTATTGCCATAATACCGACGAAATCATAGACTATTATGACGAAGAGCTTAACAAGGTTATTGTAGAGTTTTTCCGCAAGAAGAGGGTGAGCAATTTGAGAATCAAGAATATTACCTTAAACATTAACGGGGACAAACTTGACCCGGAGAAAGAAATTATAATTAAGTAGAAATCATACATTAAATCAATTTGAATTATGGCTTTAGTAGGAAAAAAAGCACCCGCGTTTAACGCACCTGCCGTACTTAACGGAGAGGAAATAGTTGATTCATTTTCATTGGATCAATACATCGGAGAGAAGGAAGTTATCTTATTCTTCTACCCAAAGGATTTCACATATGTTTGCCCAACTGAGATTCATGCTTTTCAGGAAAACCTGAAGAAGTTTGAGGAAAAAGGAGTAGCTGTTGTTGGAGTATCTACCGACACTCCAGAAGTACACCTTGCCTGGTTAATGACTCCAAAAGACAGAGGTGGAATTGAAGGTATTACATACCCTCTAGTAGCCGACATCGACAAAACTGTAGCTTATAACTACGGTGTATTGGATGGAGAATGGAATTATAATGAAGGTGGAGAGTTAATCTTCGAAGGTTCAGGTGTTGCTTTCCGTGGTACATTCCTAATCGACAAAGAAGGTATTGTACGTCATGAGTACGTTAATGACGATCCACTAGGAAGAAACATTGACGAGACAC
>CAYUKP010000347.1:0-1939 GCA_964445335.1 uncultured Verrucomicrobiales bacterium | reverse complement strand
ATGGGTGAATAGACTGAATCTTTTCAATCCATGGATGCTCTGGTGAAACTTCCATTGGTGGGTTTTCATGGCTCTTGGCGATGGAGAGCTCACCCTCAGGTAACTCTTGTTCAACCAATTGCAAGGCTCCCCCTTGTTGCCAGAGTTTGGGAGTGGTTCTAATATCAAGTGAGAGTTTTGCATGATCTGCGACCACGTTAGGCTGCGTCCCTCCTGAGAACAATCCGAGGTTCCATGTGGGCTTCCCAAGCACAGGATGTTGCATTTCTGCGAAGGCTTGATCGAGACGAGGGGTGAGCTTCGCAAACCCTTCATAGAGTTTCATGATTGCGTTCTCTCCTAAATGTGGCTGGGAAGCATGTGCAGATCTGCCTTGTGCTGAGAGTTCGACCCAGAGAGATCCTTTAGTGCAGTGAACAATACGTAAGTTTGTAGGTTCTCCGACAATTGCGAATTCATAATCAGTTCCATATTTTTGGGCAAAGTCTTTTGAACCCAGTTGGGTCGTTTCCTCTCCCATAAATCCAACAAAGTCGAGAGCTACGGGAGCTGTTGCCAGTGCTTCTGCATTTTCCTTTAGTGCCCACAGCATAGAGGCCATCGGCCCCTTGGTGTCAGATGTCCCACGCCCCCATAATTTGCCTTCTGAGATTGTTGGTTCAAATGGGGGGATTACCATATGCTCGACACCTACGGTATCTAGGTGTGGGCCAAACAAGACACGAGGGCGCTCGTTTGAGCCTGGTGCTCTAGCAATGAGGTTGGGACGTCCTGGTAATACCTCTTCCAAGGTTACCGCAAATCCACAGGCCTCTAAGAAAGGTTTTAAGCTTGTTGCGATCTGTTGTTCCCCGAAGATTGAGGGAGGGAAGGTCTGATGCCCCCCAATATCAGGATTGACAGACGGGATAGAAATGAGGTGCTGAAGAAGCTCCAGAGCTGATTGTGACTGAGTAAGGTCAGGTGTCATCATAGATTTGGCTCTCACGGTAGCATCCAAGAGAGTTTTTGTTGAGCGTATTCTGAGGCGGGCAGTACGACATAAAGAGGGTTTTTACGAGGGTCGATTTTCTTCACCAATTTTCGTAAATTACTTTCTGACATCGTAGTACACCCAGCGGTTGGTTTTTGACCATTCTTACGCCAGATATGAAAGAATATAGATGACCCCATTCCTGGGGTAGGTTGAGGTTCAGTGTTATGTTTAATAAAGAGCTTTAGGCTATGCGCATAGTCATTTTGCCTCATTTGAGCTTTTTTCTCCCAAGGGGTTCGAGGGTTGTGTGATAGCAAGAGTGGTTGATTATACGAAGGGCTCTTTACATCCTCCACCCAAAGGTGGCGAGGAGTGATTTGGTGATACTTCATTGCACGATGCTTCTCACAGCTAGGAGCATACCCCCAAAGATCTCCTAAGGCAAAGATTCCAGCAGGCGTACAGCCGTCACCCTCTTTCTTTAAGTCGACTCCTTTTTTGTTTATATGGCGCCCTAAGCCCCACTTTAAGCCATTACGCCCAAACCGAGCCTTAAACGCGGGAGTAGTGGCTACCCATTGCCCTTGGTTAAGGGTGAATAACTGCACCTTTCCATGAGACGATTCCCACCCGTTCGTAATCCCTATAATTAACTGTTGCGAATGCGCCGATATTCCAGAGGGTTCAGCAGTAAAGCAAGGGAGGATACAGGCAAGTAGGAATAAAAGGATCGGCATGGGAACAAGTATAAACAAAGCTGCAGTTAATATCAGTCTTTATTCGCTAAAAAATAGGAATTTAATAAATTTTACTATTTATCTATAATATTCAGGTTTTGGATTTAATATTCTCATATCAAACTATTTTTTAGGGTTTTTCGCTAGTAAGTTTGTTATCTTCCTTTAAGTGAAGGGTATGGAATTTGATATCCAAAAGTATACTGACCTCGCCGTTCAGGGAACG
>CAYUKP010000346.1:0-1964 GCA_964445335.1 uncultured Verrucomicrobiales bacterium | reverse complement strand
GCCTTTTGGGCCAACTCCGAGCGCTACAATGTTTGGAGGTCTTACACCTCATATTATGATAAACTCACAGATGCCATTGACTCAACACACCGAGAATTACTCCAAACAATTAGCTACGACCCCTTTATGTGTGTCTACCTCTCGGCTGCCCAAAACAAAAAGGCTGACCCTACTCTAGGAACCACGCCTGACGAAAACTATGCCCGAGAAGTCATGCAACTCTTCTCTTGCGGTGTCTACTCTCAAGACCAATCCGGTAATTACCTTCTCGACACTGCCGGAAGCCGAATAGAAAACTACACCAATGCAGACATTACGGAACTCTCTGAGGTCTTCACAGGGTTAGGGATGTCAGATGAAAACGGAGATCTAGAGAACTTTGACGCCCCCGATATCATCCGTGGCAATCAATACGTCTACCCTATGCAAATGGTGCAAGAGCACCATGATGAGTCCACTAAAATCTTACTAGACGGCACCATCCTACCAGCAGGTCAGAGTGGTGATGATGATATCTCAGACGCCCTTGATGTCTTAGCCAGTCACTCCAGCACGGCACCACATCTCTCTCGCTTACTCATTAAGAGGCTCACTAGCTCCAATCCATCCAATGACTACATCAGCCGAGTCACGGAAGCTTGGCGAGGAGAAGGCACCTACGGAACAGGTGAGGTAGGGAATCTCGTTAGTATCTTTAAGGCGATCCTACTCGATTCAGAAGCGCGTGATGCCATTACATTTACCACTGATGCAGACGGTGTCGTGACCGCTGCCCCAACCGCAAACCTCAGTAACGAGATGAGTTCAACAGGACGTCTCAAAGAACCAATTATCAAGCGCACCCAGTTTTATAGGTTCGCTCAATCTATCGCAGGCCACTCATCTGATGATGTTCCTCGCTGGAAGCCTCTGACAAAACCAGCAGCTAATGACCAGACCCCTGACTTCGGACAAATCCCGATGCGAGCGCCTTCTGTCTTTAACTACTATGACTCGGATTACTCCCCCTCCACAGGTGACATTGCCCAAGCCAAGGAAGATTATGGTATCGAATTCACCTCTCCTGAAACAGAAATTCTCACTCCTTATGTTATTCGACAATTCGAAGCCATCTATGACCAAATTATCAGCAGCGCCCCCTCCACCTCGTTTCAACACACCTACAATACAGAGCTATTCACCGCTACATATAATTACCTCAGATACCTTTATGATAAGAGCACAAGTATCGAGGACTTCATTGATGATGTAAACTTATGGCTTTGTAATGGCCAAGTCTCTCCATCGCTTAGAAGCGAACTCGCAACAATTGCCAATGCCAACGGAGGTTTAACAAATCAAAACATGGGGGCTATTCTCTCTATTATTATTAACTCCTCCGACTTTAGTGTCTCTTTCTAATCCCCACTTTTCAACTTGCTCACCACTTAATACCATATGAGAAAAACTCTACCTAATAGAAGAATGAACCGTCGTCGCTTCTTGGCTGACTGTGGTAAGATGACTGGAATCGGAGCTATGTCATCCTTACTGTCCCTGCAGATGACCAACAAACTCTTTGCTCAAAGAACTGCTGGCTCAATAACGGATTATAAAGCGCTCGTATGTGTCTTTCTCTTCGGTGGCAACGACTCCTATAACCTACTCACGCCCGCTGGTGATCAATACAGTGAATATGCAGAAACCCGAGGGATTCTAAGCATCCCAGAGACAGATCTCTTATCGATTACAGATGCTACCATTTCTCGGGACTTTGGACTCAGCCCTATCGTAACTGACCTACAAACCATGTATAATGAGGGAGACCTAAGCTTCGTCTCCAATGTAGGATCTCTAGTAGAACCCACCACCATAGAACAATTCAGAAATAAGTCCACCGCTCTCCCTTACGGTCTCTTTTCCCACAATGACCAAGTGCAACAGTGGCAAGTCTCTTATTCAACAGACAAGACCAGTGATGTCGC
>CAYUKP010000345.1:0-1966 GCA_964445335.1 uncultured Verrucomicrobiales bacterium | reverse complement strand
AAGAGCTTTATCGAAGATCTGTTTCAAAGCAATCGAGAGAAATTCAGCAAGAAACGTAAGGACGGAGCGCGCTTAGTTAAAGGGCGCGAGTCAGACGACAAGCTTTACAGTCTGCGAGATCTCAAAAAGAACGTCTTCAGCTAACGGAGGATATCAGCTCGTCGCGTTTACACGATCTTGGGAACAAGGTGGTGTGTATTTGCGTGTAGTGGAGGCGCGAAATATGCTTGAATGAAGGGATTTAGTGAGCTAATTAAGTCAATGAGTGCAGAATAGGTGCTCTTTTCAGCCCCTGCTACCTTTCAAAATGAGAATCCGACAAATCTACAATGATAAATTCGCTCCTCCCCAGAGTAAGGGACAGACTGCAGAAAATAAAAATTGACTTACGACTAAACAAGGATGCGAGACTTAATCATATTACTTAATTTGATACTGTTGATGGGGCTTTTTATTTTGGCGAAGAGATATCTTGTTTTTTTAAATCGACCACCTCAAATATCTTTTTATATTAATGCTCCTATTACTACTTACTTTAGAGGTTTCCTCTATGAGGATCCTCTGTATAACTGGTTGGTTGAGAATGGAGGTGGTCCTATTGGTGGAGATGGTGGAACATATGATAATTGTGGCCAGTTGGGGGCATATTTTTCTTTCGATTTGCAGAGCAGTAAGCAAATTGAGGGGGCTCTCAACTTTATGGAGTCTCTTGTTTTTCCTGAAGGGTCTTATTGTAAAATCAATAATAGGCGAGCGAAAGATGTCGGTAATGCTAAATCAGTTAGTGTTGGTTTTAGAGTGAAAGAATTTCTTGACGATGACTTAATACAAGTGAAAAAACTATTTTCTGAAGCGTTGGATGAAAGTAAACACATCGTGTTGTTGAGATCTGACTCTTTACTAATTTACTCTAGAGATCTTGTTCTGCTGCAAGCCAAATATGAGGAGGTTAAGAAAATATTTCCAGATCTTGAATTGCGCTAACAAATTTGCTGCTTCCTAGGGTTTTGATTTATTACGCATGTCTGTCCCTCTGTTGGGCTATCGAAGATCTGTTTCACGGTAATCGAGAGAAATTCAGTATGAAGCGGAAGGACGGAGCGCGCTTAGTTAAAGGGCGCGAGTCAGACGACAAGCTTTACAGTCTGCGAGATCTCAAAAAGAACGTCTTCAGCTAACGGAGGATATCAGCTCGTCGCGTTTACACGATCTTGGGAACAAGGTGGTGTGTATTTGCGTGTAGTGGAGGCGCGAAATATGCTTGAATGAAGGGATTTAGTGAGCTAATTAAGTCAATGAGTGCAGAATAGGTGCTCTTTTCAGCCCCTGCTACCTTTCAAAATGAGAATCCGACAAATCTACAATGATAAATTCGCTCCTCCCCAGAGTAAGGGACAGACAGATGAAAATACAAGGAAGGATGATCCTTTTATGAGAAAATTATGCACGTATAAAAATGAGTACAAATGCCCAGCTAAAGAAGGGGATGTAGGGGCTTGGACTTCACCTATTTTAAAATGAAAACTATATTAATTTTATTTCTTTCGCTCTTCAGTGTCGTTATGGCTTATTCAGAGAGTTATAGGATATTTATGAGTCGGGTGAAAATGTATGAAATTTCTTCTACTGCTGTTATCTCTTCTTCATCTGATACCAAGAGCGTAGGCTTAGATGTCTATAAATTAGGGGGACTAGTATTTGAGACGAATTTGATTGATTGTGAATTAGATAAATTAGTGAGTGAAAATATTTCTCAGGAAGACTCTACTGAACCATTTTTAGGTAGTGGTGTTGAGTTTATTCTCTCTGCACCAGATGGCAAATATTACCACGCCTATTGTGAGTACCCATATAAACAAGGTGATATTCAAGATTTTAGGTTTGTGTTGAGTTCATTACAGCAACTTTCTAGTGATCCAGTTTTTGTATTTCTTGAGAAGGGAGGCATATCAAGAGAGAAGTCTTT
>CAYUKP010000344.1:0-1975 GCA_964445335.1 uncultured Verrucomicrobiales bacterium | reverse complement strand
TTCTAAAATGAGAGGCATTTATTTTTTTCACATTTTTTTAAGAAATCTTTCTCTATTTGTAATTCTTCCACATTTGGCTCTATAAACATAAAGAAGAACTCATTAAAATTACTAAATAATTAAATTGTTAATTTTTCAAACCCAAAAAATAGAAATTTAACTAATAACCATATTAATCCTGATTAGAATTCTCATGAAAAAAAACTTCTTCAAATCTAAGAAAGTCTTCACCCATGAATTAATCTAATGATTAGCGAATAAGTTTTTTCTTTACCCTTCCCTGATATTTTGCCCACTCTACCGCACTTATTATTTGAAGATATTATGACTGAACTATGCGCAGCAATCGAAGCAGGCGGGACAAAGTGGATTTGCTCCGTTGGGAAAGGTAGTGGAGAGATAATTGAGGAACGTGTCATCCCAACTACACTCCCCGAAGAAACGCTTGCTTTAGTCATTACAGCACTCAAAGAACTACAAGAAACTTATGGAACGTTCTCAAGCTTAGGCATTGGAAGCTTTGGTCCTCTGATGCTTAATAAAAATTCTCCTAACTACGGAAAATTCCTTAAGACGCCTAAGGAAGGCTGGTCTGATTTTGACTTACTTTCATGTCTGCGCGAGGCTCTTGGTGATGAAATCATTATTCATATCGATACAGATGTAAATACGGCTGTACAAGCTGAGGTCGAACAAGGCGCAGCCAAGGGACTCGAAAACGTCTGTTATGTAACTGTTGGCACAGGAATCGGTGCCGGCATCATGGTAGACGGAAAAATCTTGAGAGGTAGAATGCATACCGAAGTTGGACATATTGTCGTCAACGAATCACCGCTGGAACCTGTTGCAGGATTCTCAGCCTGCCCCTTCCATTCGAACTGCCTCGAAGGCAAGGCCAGTGGTACCGCCATGAGAGAACGCTGGGGCAAAGATCCTCTGGCATTTCCTGAAGTAGCTTGGGAACTCGAAGCCGATTATCTTGCTCAATTAGCCGTCACCCTAACTGCCACTTATTCCCCAGATATGATCGTTTTTGGTGGAGGTGTTATCAAATACAAACCTCTGATTTCTCTCATTCGTAAAAAGTTTGACACCCTTTCTGGAGGATACTGGGATCTCCCTGCTACAGAGCAATACATCCAAGATACCAAACTCTGCGATCGTGCTGGCATGATCGGCTCTCTCATTTTAGCTGGTCAAAAAGCTTCAAATTTGGTTAACTCATAAGAGACCATATTGGCGTCATTTCTATCCACTACGGAGATATAACGCCTTTTGAAATATTTATCTTCTAACCCCTCTGAAACTTCCCTAAATATTCTGGGATTGTGTTCATTGGGGGTCTTTTGTTTTCTGAGATATGATGATTCTGCACTTCATATTGTGCCCCCTCTGATAAAAGACTACTGTAGAGAGTAGATAGAGGTTGATGTAACTCAAGCTTCCCCTGCTCTTGTAAGCGTAATAGAAACGTCTGCATAATACTAAAGGACATCTTTCCCAGAGCAGCAGTAGCCTGATTACGATGCACTCGCGTGTCTAAATCTACCTGACCAAAGATTCCAAGCCCCCAACGTTCATACACATCTAACAAATGCGCGGTCTCGATCCCATACCCTGAAGAAAAGGGGATCGCCTCTAAAATAGAGCGTCGCACCGCATATTCTCCTGAGAGAGGTTGAAAGAGCTGTGCCAAATCAGGATAAAACATCGAGAGTAAAGGACGTGCGACCAACTCCGTAACCCGCCCTCCGTTTTTGGGACTGGTTCCACCTTGAGGAAATGACAACGGACGCTCATAGAATCCCTTCACATATCCTAGGTCTGAACGCTTCAAAAGAGGGCCTATCAATCCGTAAACAAATCGAGGGTGAATGTTGGTAATATCGGCATCTACATAACATATAATGTCGCCTTTGAGCTGATAGACCGCCTTCCAAAGGTTTTCGCCCTTTCCTTGATAGAAACCATATTG
>CAYUKP010000343.1:0-1977 GCA_964445335.1 uncultured Verrucomicrobiales bacterium | reverse complement strand
AGTAGGGCTTATTAGGTAGTAAGCACGGCGAGCTTGCGGGGCATCGAATTGGATGGTGTTTCTTTGTGGCAATTCAGAGCCCGACGGTGTCAATCGTAATCCTAGTTTGTTATTGGTAGCATCATACGCTCATGTCGTAGCACCTTGGCAGTTTGGGAGAATGAAAAGTCTCCCACCTCCGAGACCGTTGGTTATTCTTCTATCAACGGGTTCCAAACCTTATCAAATCCTAAATTTTGAAAGTCCTTAACATTAGCCGTGGCGAAATGTGTTACGCCGTGGTGTTGAAGGGTGAGCGCAAGCCTGATATCAAAAATTCTTCTCCGCGCGAAATGATCACTATTAGCAAGCTCCCACACTCGATCCATCACAGGAGCTGATTCAGCTCTCTTTACGTTAGGACTTTTTAAATAGGAGGTCACTAGCTTTACTGCTTGTGGACTAGTCAATGGGATATCCATAACCGCCTTATTCCTCAATAAATTATAGAGCTCCATGAGCACATAGTCCGTTATGACTACTTGTTGATTCCCATCTTTTAGAGCCTTCGTTACATATTCTCTAGCAGAGTTGTAGAACACAGACTTCTGATTAAGAGAATAAAATAAAACATTCGTATCAATCCCAATCATCCTAAAATGCGCTGGATCTCATCCTGTTCGCTCAAAGATCTAAGGTCTACCTTATCTATTCCCTCCTTAAAGCTCCCTACTGGTAACTCAGGAAGCTGCCAGCTCTCTTTTGATATAACTTCAGGATGAGTGCTCACCATATACTCCAACCCTCTCCGAAAGACCTCAGCCAAAGACCATTCACGTTTCTCGGCTATGTCTTTTGCTTGAGCGTAGAGCTCATCAGGGACAGTAATTTGTGTTTTAATCATGATGGTATATTGCCACATGTGGTGATGTGTGTCAACTTTTCAGAAAAACTTCTAAGCGGCAATAGGCAGCCTGTCGAGACCGTGCAGACTAGCGAACGCCCTCGACCTACCAGCGAGACAGTGGAGGCACTGTTCCTGCCTCAACGAGATTCGATTTTAGGAAAGACATTTCACCACCAAAAGGCTACGCTCCACAACGCCACTCCAATTTGCAGGAACTGTGCCGGAACGGCTTTACACCCTAAGACTTGGGTGGCATTTGGCGTCTCTCCGACAGGGTTAAGATTCATTCTTATTGTTGACTAGTCTTTCACCATATTCATCAGCCTCTGCGTTATTACTAAAATGTAAATTTCCCCTTTTCTTTAAAAATTCAATACAGGCATCCACTACATCATCACGGTCTTCAATCATCGCCCAAACATTTGATTTGTCTCGATCAACATAGTGAATAATACCTGCAATCATGTTATCGGTCTTTAAGGTGAAAAATAAATCAATATCGGTTATTGATTCTAAATAGCCTATTATTTCTTGATCTGAGTATTTCATTTTAAGCCTGTTGCTCTAAAGATTGTAGTAGAATTAGGACCTGTAATAATTTGGGATACAGGTCTAGTCCCGTTTGGATTTGCAGACCAAAGACCATTCAATAAGTCTATATCAGCTCTTGATGGTAATACGCTATTATTGCCATTTAGAAGCGTTGGGTGACTGTGCACAATAGGACGCACTCCTCTGGGGATGCCAACACTTGTTGGTGAATCACTTCTTAAGACAAAATTTCCGTTTTCTCGGGTAAGAGCAAACTCAACACCTGAGTTTTCAGACATCCTCCATATATCGTTAAAGTTTACTGTTCTTTGGTTGAGAATGACGCCTTGACTTCCAGGAATTGCTCCTGAACTTAATAAATCTCCAGTAGTTGATGACGCTCCTAAGCCTTGCGTCCGCGGTAATCCAAGACTATCTAACCCATTTTGTCTTAGTGCACTCTTTGGGGCATAACCTCTTTGAGTGAGGTGTTGAAGAAGTGAGAGCGTTCACTTAAACGCCCCCTTATTTCACCGTCACTCCCTTTAGAAGTCGTATTT
>CAYUKP010000342.1:0-1978 GCA_964445335.1 uncultured Verrucomicrobiales bacterium | reverse complement strand
CAGTCAGGATCACCCTATCATGCGAAGGAGGCTTACCTTTGTGTGGGGAGAACGATGGAGGCTGCTGGGTATCACGTGCTGCCGTTTCATGATAATGTGCCTTCCTTTGGTGAATGGGGGTGGTGGATCGCCTCTCTATCGCATCCGCTAGAGCAAGAGCGGGTGATGCAGCAGTTATCAGACGTGGAGAATCTCCCACCTACGCGCTATTTGACACCTGCATTGATGGCGTCTTCCTTTGTGTTTGGTAAGGAGCAATTACAAACAGAAGAGAAGTTTATAACCTCTTTGACCAGATCAAGCATTTATAACTATTATTTAAAGGGTTGGTCAGATAAATAGTTGATTCTTTTCACGATTGTGCTTAATCAATTCGCATCGTGGATGGAGTAAAAAATATATTGATAGCAGTATTTGTCTTCTTTGTACTGACGCAGTTCTTTGGATCTGGGTGTCAGCAAAAGCCTAAGACGCAGCTTGAGACGAGAACAACGGAGCAGGTTCATGCCTTTGCTAAAGATGCGGCTAAGGGCCTGGACCTTAAGGCAGTGAGTGCCCTTGCGCTTCGCTGTAGAGATGCCAAGACCTTCGAGGAGAAGCTGAACTCATATGGGGAGGGGGTGAATAATCTCGACCTCAATCAGGATGGAAATGTGGATTTTATCGCTGTGACAGAGTTTGGATCAGGGACGGAAAGAGGATTCTCTTTAACGACCCATCCCGCATTGGGAGAAGAGGTCGAGCTCGCGACCATCCACTTTCATCAATCAGAGGAGAAGGTAGAGGTAGAAGCACAGGGGAGCCGAGCATTCTACCCTAATCAACATGTGTATCGTTCTAGCTTTGGGCTTACAGATGCCTTACTCCTGCACTATATCTTCTCAGATCACGGTCATTATCGTGGAGGATGGGGCTATGGGAGGTATCCCTCTAGCTATGGCCGCGGCTGGCGTACTCGCTCAGAGGAAGAATATCAGACTTCTAGCTCAGGCAGTTACGGGAGGTCTACAACGTCTGCTAAAGATGGGAAGGCCGTCCTGAAGCCTGCGAGCTCAGCGAGTCAAACACCCAAGGCGGTCTCACCTAATCAGGCCAAGACAGTGACACGAGCGAAGTCGATTACGTCGCCGACGTCCTCACAGAAGTCGTTTACTACTCGATCGAGTTCTAAGCCAGTCTCATCAGGAGGGTTTGGGCGGACCTCGAGTAGCTCCTATGGAGGGAGGAGTTCGTCAGGAGGCGGTAAGTAATTTAGCAGTTAAGAATATGAACGAAAGAATATCAGATTGGCTCGATCTTGCCCCAGTGCAAGAGATCTTCACTCAGCCATCATCACTCTATATATTAGTGGGATTAGCACTGCTCTTAGGATCGCGTTTCTTGAAACAGCGCGTCAGCAGGTATAACCTAGATCATGAGCTGACCGAGCAAGATAATAAGGCCGTGGCTGTAGAGAATGCAGGGTTCTTCTTAGCGGTATTAGTGATCATTGCTCAGACATACCATTCATCGACGACGGGTGTAGAGACGCCTCTCTATTTTGATGTATTTGCGGCGATTGGCTGGTCTGTATTTGCGATTGGGTTGCTCTTGGTTTCAGCCTGGGTGAATGACCGTTTTCTACTGCGCTCCTTCTGTAATACTAAGGAGTTAGTACAGGATAAGAATGTGGGGACTGGAGCTGTGATGGCGGGCACTTATCTCTCCTCAGCCTTTATTATTGGGGCATCATTACAAGGGGAGTCGATCGGAGCGCTGTGGATGAGTGTGCTCGATACCGTGATCTTTTTCCTAGTAGGACAGTTGGCCTTTCTTGGCTTAGGACTCGCGTATCAGAAGGCGAGCAAGTTTGATCTCCACGCTGAGATTGAGAAGGATAATGTAGCCGCTGGAGTGGCCTTTGGGGCGCACTTGCTGGCGATGGGGATCTTATTAGGAGGGCATATTCAGAAGTCTGATTCCTTGATCTCTCTAGTGG
>CAYUKP010000341.1:0-1979 GCA_964445335.1 uncultured Verrucomicrobiales bacterium | reverse complement strand
AATCGCACCTCTGCGGACTATGGCGAGGCCATAATCCGCAGAGCTCAGAAAACGACGCAAGAGCAAAGAAAAAAAGCGTCTTTCAGAAGCGCAACCCTAGGCTTTATAAGCCTTCAAAGGAAAACGCATAAGAGGAAGCAGACACACTCCCCGCGTCATCCAAAACGTCTAGAGGCTCCCCAAGCCTCGAAGCGCCCACTCTAGCGAAGACGGGCTTGTTCAACAACCGATAACTTATCAGGTTCGTTCCTCACTGAAAGCTATCTTTGGAGTTTAGGCACTGGGGTCTTCAGAGTAAGTTAAGAAAAAATCCTCAACACCAAAACAGTGGTCTGAACGTCCTTGATCTAAACCATCAACAATAGAATTAGAGCCAATACAGTGAGGTATTCCCACATAATTTTCATTCTCTTGAAAGATAAATTCCATTGATGGGTAAGCTTTATTTAGTTCAGATTTTAGATGCTCTAAGTAGCTGTAATCTTTGGGTGTTTCTATGAAAATTTTTACCATTACCGTATGATGTTATATTTAGGATTCTTTCTTTTTCTCAATTTTCCTTATTTCAAAATTTTGGTATTCTGAGAAGTTAGCTGAGTGATCAATAATCGACTTCCTTACTCTCTCATAAAGCTTCATTTCACGAACAAATGTTCGATATGAAGACCTTGAGGACGAGTAAGAAATCGAGAAATAAATAAGACTGCCGCAAAATAATATAAGACACAAAACACCACCTAAATCCAGAATTAGAGACGGCAAACCTACAGAAGAATGAATAAGTAAACCAATAAAAAATATAACAAGAGAACATCCCATAATTATAGAGTTGATTTTAATTTCACCTCTGTGCTCCTTGTTAAAAATTGTCCAAGCTGCTTTTTTAAGGTCTCTCAAATATTTTTTAAACTCTCCAGCGGGCATTGACTTGAGTTCTGAGTATTCATCCTCAGACGTTTTTCGAACCCAGCTATTGTAGGTGTAACCTGTGTATGGAATTCGATGCATCATATTTGCCTAACGTCTAACCTCTGGCAAAATTACCAGCAAGAGAAAACTCCTTTTCCCGCAAAACTATGATGCGGGTAAATTTTGACCAGCAGGTGCTTGTTCTACTAGTTTAGTTTATCGAGGGTATTCTGTGCTAATTCGGAGTCAAAAGCATCTTTTTTGATATTCTCTAACTCTTCAATAGATTTTTGAGCAAGAGCCAAGCATAACTCATCTAAGTCTTCATTAAGTTTGTAATACTCAGAGTCCAATTTATTAAGCTCCTCGCCATGAGAATCGCCTATATCAAATGCCTCGTCTTGATCAGCTTTCCTTCCGTGAACAGATTCATAAAGTTTAATCACTTTTTCAATTACACCTAGCTTCTCAGTCGATCCAATTGCCTTCAGAGCATCACGGAATTCATATAGCTCATCATGTTCTCCGTTGGACGTGATTGCTTCGACTCCATTCCATGCAATCTGTGTTTCACAATTGCCAATACGTGCAGTGTGACTTAAATATAGGCTCATTTTAAATAGAACGTCTAGCATATCCAACACAATCTCAAGATTATTAATATTTTTCTGTATTCGTTTAGATGAGATTGTGTTGGATCATGCGATTGTTATTCAGTGGCCGTGGCGTTATTTAAGCCTGCTTTCGTCTGCACTAGAACCCCTCAACATTTCATTACTCTCCCATTTTTGGCCTCATAAAGTTTCTACTGTCTCGCAAAAATGAATCGATTGCAACGACTGTTCATTCGTTCATTTTTGAAGGAGAAACTCGATTCCTGCATGACTGCCCTTCAAGGAAGAAGGAATCTTTTCTTGGATATAAAGGGGAGCGAGCGCTGTGTGTTTCCGCTTGCAGAGAAGAGCCTCTTTTTACTTAAGCTCTGACATCAGACCTCTTTTTGGGAGCACGCTATTTAGGCTCAACGAGCCTTAGAGAAGAAGCTTCTCTAATCGACGTAGTCGCTAAAT
>CAYUKP010000340.1:0-1990 GCA_964445335.1 uncultured Verrucomicrobiales bacterium | reverse complement strand
GAAAATTAGAACCCAACTGTCTGAACTATCCTTAACGAACCCTTTTGAGGGTGTGCAATCTGATAGCCTAAAGCTTCTCATGTGGCTTATTCTCAGCCACCACCGCATGCCACTCTCTGATGCTGATTGGCAAGGCGATTCATCGGAAAGCTTAGAGTCCATGTTACGGCGCTTCAAAGTTCAGTGGGGTTACGAAAACACCGTTGAGAAAAATACAGATGCGACCACCTATGCTAAAAACCTCAAGACATGCTACAGCTTCCCTGCTGAACTGGTCAGCAAAAGTCCGACATGGCTAAGCCAAGTCAAAAGGTATGCGAAGGAGCTTTATGATGCGTCTCATCTTGTTTCTGAGGTGATGCATAACGGAGCTTACCGTTCCGTTCTACATCACGCCCGCTTGTCCTTAATGTTGGCAGATCATACATACTCTAGTCGATCGGAGGATCAAGAATGGTTAAGTAATTCTAAGATTTATGCCAATACCCTTTCTGGAGAGTTTAACCAACATCTCGACAATCATCTTGTCCACGTAGCCAAACTCTCGCGTCAAATTCCAAAGTCTTTCCCTACCATTGCACAAGATTTGTTAGGCGTTGCCTCCGAAAGGTTCCTTGGTAAAACATCTGAAAAATACGCATGGCAAGATCGAGCGGTGCAGAAGATCGAAAGCTCTGCTAACCAAAAGAATCAAGGGTTCTTTGCTCTCAATATTGCCAGCACAGGCTGTGGCAAGACGATTGCTAATGCCAAAGTTATGGCTGCGATTGGGCAAAATGATCCCAAAGGAGTGCGCTTCTCTGTTGCTTTAGGGCTACGCACTCTCACCTTACAAACAGGTGATGAATATCAATCGAGACTTGGGTTACATAAAGAAGAACTTGCGACTATTATTGGCTCAAAAGCCGTCCAACAGCTCCATGAGCTATCGAAGAAGAATGAGACACAAGACATCGGCTCCGACTCTTCAGCATCACTCTTAGATGAGGAAGTGACTTTTACTGATGACTTTGACTCAAAGCCCTTCGAACTCGTCTTAGATACCAAAAATCACCAGAAATTCCTCGCAGCACCTGTCTTGGTTTCTACCATAGATCACCTCATGGGGGCAACAGAGACTATTCGTGGCGGTCACTACATTCTGCCATCTCTCCGCTTGCTCTCTTCAGACCTCATTATTGATGAAGTCGATGACTTTACGGGAGCTGATGAGATCGCTATTGGTCGACTTATCTTTCTGGCAGGAATGTTAGGAAGGCGTGTTTTGCTCTCCTCCGCTACCATTCCTCCAAGTATGGCTGAAGGGTATTACCATGCCTACCAGCAAGGATGGGAAATCTACGCCCAAAGCCATCTAAATGTAGAGCGCTCGATTGACTGCCTTTGGGTAGATGAGTTTGAGAAACCGCGATTCAAGACGCTCGATACTACGGAAGCCTTTCGTGACAACCACCTCAAGTTCATCCAAAAGCGAGTAGCAAACCTCTCAAACCTGCCTGCCAAACGTCGGTTTAACCTCATCGAGACGGGATTACCCGAAAACCTTTCTCCAGAACAAGCGCAATCGACTTACTTTGATTTCATCCTCAACAATGCATACCTTAAGCATCAAGACCACCATTACTCAGATCCGTCTACTGGCATCACGGTTTCTGTAGGAGTGATCAGAGTAGCTACGATTAAAACAGCCGTTGCTCTCACTCAATATGCTCTCAATATGGAGCTTTCGGATTCATGGGACGTGCGCATCATGGCGTATCATAGCCGCCAGACGCTCCTTCTCAGGCATGAACAAGAGCGTTATCTAGACTCTATCTTGCGACGTAAAGGAGGCTCATTAGAGCTTTTACAGAATGACATCATTCGTAAACACTTGGATTCTCTTCCTTCTGAGACGAAGCATCTTACCTTTCTCGTCATTGCCACTCCAGTAGAGGAGGTGGGGCGTGATCATGACTTTGACTGGGCTATTATTGAACCCTCATCCTAC
>CAYUKP010000339.1:0-1994 GCA_964445335.1 uncultured Verrucomicrobiales bacterium | reverse complement strand
TTGTAATATTGTCTTTCATAATTCTATGTTTTCATCGTATTTTTCACACTAGCGAGTGGCCGTCAGGATATTCTGTATCAGTTTGCTCTAGTCTACCGAGGCATTATCGACAGGCATTGATAACATCCTTCAGCATCCCAATATGATTCAGAGTAAGAGTTGGGCGCTCAGAAACTAGATCTCCGACTGAGTCATAACCTGTCAGTACGGCCACTGCATTGACTCCTACTGCTTGAGCTGCATGAATATCATGTACCATATCCCCAACAAATCCTGTCTTCTCGGGCTCCAATCCATGAGTCGCCATGATCTCTGGAATCGTCTCGCATTTATTTAAGACGCCTGCATAGATCGCATCGAAGTAATCATAGACACCAAAGCGCTTGGCCTGCTCCTCTAGATTTCCCTGATCCATACTAGAGAGAATAATTAACTGGATCCCCTCCTTACTTGCCCATTCCAAAAATGCTCGTGAGTGTTCTAATAAGGTCACAGGCTGAGGGCACTCTACAAAGGATTGACGAAAAACTACTTCTAGTTCCTCTAACGGTACATCTGGCAGTACCTCTTCATAAAACTGAGGATAAGGTAAATAAAAGTCCTGCCTAAAACGTTCCGCATCCCATTGCTCAAGACCATATTTCTTAAACACTTGATTTGTTGCATAAACGGTGGGTGTGAAGTCATCCACCAATGTACCGGACCAATCTAGTAGTAATGTTTTCATGACTCTAACTAGCCACCGCTTTACAAAAATGCAAGCTCCATACGAATGCCATTACGGTAGAATCAAGTCTCCTCAAGCTTTTCAAAAATACAGTGTGGAGCACTGCATATATTACCACACACGACTACTCCCTGATCGTATATTAGCATCCATAAGCTGAGCGGTAACGAAAGGGTTCCATCCGAGAAATAAAAAGGCCAAGAGGAAAAACTCTTAGCCTTGGATACTGATCATGGAGAACGCCTTCGCTCCTCACAGGCTGGCCTTAACGCCCGCCCAAGAGACCACCAACGAT
The DNA here is from genome assembly GCA_964445335.1 of uncultured Verrucomicrobiales bacterium. Lineage (GTDB taxonomy): Bacteria > Verrucomicrobiota > Verrucomicrobiia > Verrucomicrobiales > Akkermansiaceae > WTJZ01. The sequence goes on along the minus strand of CAYUKP010000339.1, from coordinate 972 downwards.
GCCGCCTAGCATTCCGCCTCCTCCTGATTTCCCCTTCATGACCATGGATGCAATGTCATCAAGTGCACTCCCGTCACCGTCACGGTCAAGAATCGCGCTAATCCCTGATGCTTGATCTGGCGTACCTTCATCTTCACGGCCTTTCTTTGCTAAGAAGCCCATCACAACAGGCACAATCATAGAAACAACATTGCCTACTTTCCCGGCATCCAGTCCTAGCTTCTCACTTAATGCGTTTGTCGCAATCTGTTCAGCACCACCACCTAAGAGCGCACTCAAAGGGTTTCCGTTACCGCCACCTAATAAGCCACTCAACTGCCCTAGATTCCCCAGTACTCCCTCAGAACCACCAAGGGATGAAAGTAGTCCTGATACGGCATCAGCACCACCTTGATCTTGCTGTGACTTTAGGCCATTCAGCACCATTGGTGCGATTGCGTCTATTGCACCTGAAGCTTGCCCTTCATCTAATCCTAACTGGGAAGTCAACGCTCCTGTAAGTTCTGATCCATGCTCTGCTAGTAATTCCTTAATTAGTGTCATATTCGTTTGGTTTGTTTCTCGTTTAGAAAAGCGCTTGGTGATAAAAGGCACAATTTATTTCTGAGCTTTACTCATCCTCGGGGAGGACCACCTCTATGCCATCCGGAAGGATGAGTTCGTTACTTAAGTTGAGCTCAGTAAAGAAGCCTGTCTTATACATTGTAATGGTCAACACCCCTCTTTCTTCAACAGCCTTTAAGCGGTGCCTACTCTTGGGTAAGCGGTGACCATCACCTTCTGAAACATAACGGATAGCTCCCTTGCTTCTGGTAATCTCTACTTTACCAGGCATTTCAATCATGACCTTCTCGATGCCTTCCGCTGACCGCGTATAGGATTGAGACTTCCCATAGGGGGTCGCCATTGCCACGATTAATAGAATCGTGACGATTCCTCCAAACATCGCTGGTAACATCCACCATGGTCGCT
>CAYUKP010000338.1:0-1996 GCA_964445335.1 uncultured Verrucomicrobiales bacterium | reverse complement strand
TCAAAGGTTTGCTCCTCTTCAACGGTTTGTTCTGTCAGGGCAATTTGTTTTAGGCGTTCATTTATTTCGGACTGGAGCTCTGCAGAGATACTCGTATCAGATACAAGATTAGTTAAATCAATTGCCATGTTTAGATCGTCATCAGCGAGGGTCTCGACGATGTTGATAACGACGTCATCTAATACAGGGCCAGAAGGTAGGCTAGACAGTTGGTCTAAAACAAACTGAGGGTCGTCAAAGGAAAACTCTTCAAAGGTGCTGATGAGGAAAGATGCCTTTACTTCAATAGGGAGAGTTGACTCGACAAAGCTTACGACCCCTTCTCTCGCCGCTTCTTGAGAGTCATAAAATTCAGCCAATTCTACTACGCCCTCATCAATACCTTCGACATCTCCATTTTTTAGCGTCCAACTTACGACTTCCTCTATGTTGTCTGCGCTAGCTTCGATATAAAAGTCTGCGATGACATCTTCACATAGAGTCGAGTTTTCTCGGAGTCTAGTAAAGGCATAGAGTCCATCTAATGGGCGCTCTTCATTCTCATAGAATTCAAGCATTAAGCCTCCCATAAATGTTGGAGTCAACCCAACCTCTGATAGCCATTTTTCTTCTTTTAAGAGGTCGATCATGAGGTTTTCATCTGCTTCAAATTCTCCCAAGATCAGCTCCCTAAAGTCCTCGTCTCCCTCCTTAAAGGCCGTTGCAATCCGCATTTGTAGGGACTCTAGCTCACTGGTTTCAGCGGTAGGCTTTACAATACGTGCGGTAGAGGTCGTCTGAATGCGATTGCTTTTTGTTTCCTCAATGTTTTTCAGGTCGGTTGTTTTCGCAAGAGCTGTGACAGGGGCAGAGGTATCGGAGGTAGGAGAGAAGGTGAGGGAGAGTAAGCCTGCAATGACGAGCAAGATAATAAAGAGGGAGATGAAAAAGCGCATAAGGTGGATTCAAACTTCTAGCGAATAATTGGGGACAAAGGTTCTAATTATCTACGCTGCTATTTTCTTTAATAGTTGAGAAGGACACTTGGCATCAAGACATTTCCGAGGTCTTTCGTTAATTTCGTTTTGAACCTCCTGAATCCGTTCTGAAGTAAGGTGAGCAAAGCTACTCCCTTTTGGAAAGTATTGCCTCACAAGACCATTGTAGTTTTCCACCCCTCCTTTCTCCCAACTATGATAGGGATGAGCGAAGTATCCTTTAGCTCCTAAAGCCTCGGTAATTTCCTCATGCCCTGCAAACTCACTGCCGTTATCATAGGTAAGGGTTTTAACTTTAAAACCTTCAAGTAGAGCGATGATTTGACGGGTCGTTTCCTCTTTGGTTTTTGTGCTTAATTTGGTGAGACACGCAAAGCGACTCTTGCGTTCATAGAGGCTAAGTAGATAGCCACTGCCCTTACTTCCCTCTATCAAATCAACCTCCCAGTCTCCATAACGTTGACGACTTTCTACTATTTTAGGTCTCTTCTCAATCCCTATTCTGTTGGGGATCTTGCTCCTTTTGGTGCCTACGCGCCTTCGGTATCTCCTTTTCCCATTGATCCGAAGCTCCTGATAAAGAGTTCCGCCACTGGCTCGATCTTCTATGATGTGACGGTAAATGGTCTCATGACTTACGGTTTGAAGAGAAAGGCTGATTTGCTCTGGGCTGTGCTTCTTTCTGAGACGCTTTTCAATCTCTAAAGAGAGTTCAGGAGTAATGACTTGAGAACGCTTTCTCTTCTCTTGTTGCCTCTGCCTCGCAAGTCTTTCAGCTTGTTTAAAGCGGTAGCCTTTTAAGCCTATATTACGGCGAAGTTCTTTTGAAACGGTTGATTGGCTGAAGCCTATTTCCTGAGAAATTTCGGTCTGTGTTTTTCCTTCTTTCTTTAGGAGATAGATCATGGCACGATCTTCTGCGCGGAGGCGACGGTATTTGGTTTGCTTCATTGTTTTTGTGGTTAAAAACAACGCTGACAACTATTGTTCGTCCCGCAACTTCTAATTATTCGTTAGAA
>CAYUKP010000337.1:0-1996 GCA_964445335.1 uncultured Verrucomicrobiales bacterium | reverse complement strand
TCCTCAGATTACGGAATGGTTGCCTATAACCTTGCAAACACCCTTTCAGAATTTGGTGGAGTCAATCGTGGGATCGTGCACCAAACGGAAGGCCTCTTGGCAGATGTGAAGGAAGTCCTAAAGCTACAGAAGCAGCCAAACGGTGATATCACAGGTCAGGATGATGACCAAAACGACTACACCTTACAAGACGACACGCTTGTCTCCATGAACTTCTTCCTCTTCACCCCAACACTCTTTCACAAGCTAGAAGACTTCCTGTTTGCCTTCTTCTCTACCAGACTCACGGAAGAGAAGTCCGAGTCCTACATCCCAGCGGTTGTTGATCAACTCATCAAAGAAGGGCGCGCCACCTGCTCTGTGCAACAATCTTCAGATAGATGGTTTGGCGTAACTTATCCAGAAGACAAACCTGTCGTCCAGAAGGCAATCCAAGACTGCATCGCACAAGGAGTCTATCCTGAAGCGCTCTAGCCTACGAGTTCTCGCACGATGAACATCTTTATCTGGCTCATTCTTGCGAAGATCCTTTCCGTCTTGGGGGCGATCTCTAATACCCTAGGGTTCGCTAGCTTCTTCTTCCTAAAGTCCCTCAGCCCTTATAGTTGGTGGCTTGTGGGTGGAGGATTCGCCCTAATTTTGATCGGGGAAACATCGCATTATTTACTGACACGCAAGATTCGTAAGGATGCAGAAATCCCCATTCGTAAGCGTTCTTCCTGAGAAAATATTGTCTCTTTTTCCCCTTCCCTCAGGCGTGACTTTTTGGCACGTACCTGAGTGTGTCAGAACTAGCCAAAGCATATGAACCTGTAGAGGTTGAGAAGAAGTGGTTCCAACAATGGGTTGAGAACGATTGTTTTAAGGCAGACCCTACCTCGGATAAAGAAGGGTATGCCATTGTCATCCCCCCGCCAAATGTCACAGGTATCCTCCACTTAGGCCATGTCCTAAACAATACCATTCAGGACATTCTCGCGCGAAGAGCCCGCATGCAGGGCAAGGAGGTGCTTTGGCTCCCAGGAACCGACCACGCGGGAATTGCAACGCAAACCAAAGTCGAACAGAAGCTTCGTAAAGAGGAAGGCAAGACCAAACACGACATCGGGCGCGAAGCCTTTCTCGAAAGTGTCTGGGACTGGAAGGATAAGCACGGTGGCATTATCATCAATCAACTCAAGCGTCTCGGTGCTTCATGTGATTGGGATCGCGAGCGCTTCACCATGGATGAAGACTACTCGAAGGCTGTTACACAAGTCTTTGTCGATCTCTTCAAGGAAGGTCTCATCTATCGCGGGAAGCGTATGGTGAACTGGTGCCCGGTCTCTCTCACCGCTCTATCTGACGAGGAAGTCATCCCAAAACCTCGCAAATCCAAGCTGTATTATATCAAATATGCTATCGACGGGGAGGAAGGGCGCTTCTTAGAAATCGCCACCACTCGTCCTGAAACCATCATGGGAGACTCCGCCATCGCGGTAAACCCAAAAGACCCTCGTTATACTGACCTCATCGGCAAGAAAGCCATTCGCCCAATCAATGCGTCTCCGATTCCAATCATTGCCGACGAAGCTGTAGAAATTGACTTTGGAACAGGTGCGCTCAAAATCACCCCTGCTCATGACAAGCTAGACTTCGAAATCGGCGAACGTCATGACTTAGAGATCATTGATGTCCTGCACGCAAATGGCACGGTCAACTTCCCAACGGTCTCAGAACTGGACGGTCTCGATCGCTTTGTCGCTCGTAAGAAGGCTGCGACAATGCTTGAAGAGAGCGGTGCTCTCATCAAAGTTGAGGAACATGAAAACAACGTCGGATTCTCCGAACGTGCTGATGTCCCCATCGAGCCGCGTATCTCGATGCAATGGTTCCTTAAGTACCCTAAAGTCCAAGAATCTCTCGAAGCAGTAGGTGACACGCCTGATGCCGAAATCACCTTCCGCCCTGCACAATGGTGTAAGACGTATAACCATTGGATGAACAACCTTCAGGA
>CAYUKP010000336.1:0-1999 GCA_964445335.1 uncultured Verrucomicrobiales bacterium | reverse complement strand
ACCAAATGCGCGAGGAGCAACATAAACGCGGGGTATCCTGGTAGAATGTAATGCGGCAACTGTGTCTTCATGAAGCTGAAGATACAAAACGAACTCACAAACCAGCTCAGGAGATAACGTCCAACCTCAGGACGTATCGTATCCGCCATCCCTGCATGAACGGTACGCGTAAGCTGGCTCGACCAAGGCAATAGGAAGGGAAACATATAGACGAGATAGATCCAGTAGACGACCTTTCGATTGTTCATTGAGGTGGTTGCGCGCTCCACGACATGTGTCCCGATGCCTACGTCAAAGTATTGATAATCGGTCTGCAACATCGCTGGCACGCCCCAAAGCGCCACAATCCCGAGAGATAATGGCACTCCTAATAAGGTGCATCCAATCGTCTTGTAACACGCCATACACTCACGTGATTGGGAGAGAATCGCAGTTATTGTATAGAGAAGGAGGGTTAGGAGAGGGATAGCATACGCTAGTGGCCCCTTGGCTAAAAATCCTAAAGCTGTCGATAGGTGAAAGATCCAAAACCATTGCCCAAAGACCTTGCCATCACGCTTCTGAAGCATCTCCCACTGAGACCACTGAGACAACACCAGAAACAAAATCAACGGCATATCCGCAACGGCCATTCGTCCATGGATCAAGACTTGAAAGCTACACAACCACATCGCCCCAGCCAATGCTGACCTCTCAACATTGAGACCGATCCGGCCTCCAATCGCAAAGACTAACAAGGCAATTAGCCACGCTGACAGGCTCGAATGCAGTCGGGCTGCAAATTCATGCTTCCCAAACATCGTATAATGCAACCGCATCCACCAGTACGTCAGAGGAGGCTTATCAAAGCGATATTCATCATTAAAGTATGGCACGACCCAATCATTACGATCCATCATCTCTATGGTCGCATGAGAAAACCTTGGCTCATCACGATCCATCAAGGGGAGTTCAAAAATCCCTGGCAATAGAGCCACTATGGCCACTAGAGTTAAGAAAGTTCGCGGAAAGCGTGTGATAAAATTCATCACCGCTTTCTTATCATGCCCACTGAAGATGGACAGAAATTTTTTACAAAGCTCTCGTTTTCCCCCCTTTTTATTTCACGGGAGGTCGAGCTATTGAATTGTTACGCTTTATTCAGCAGGAACGGCATGCAAATTCAGTTGAATGACAACCTCATTGCGAATCAAGTTGTCTGGCATCCCTGGATAGACAATCCCCCAGTCCTTACGCTTGATATCAAACTCCGACACGAGTGAAATCTTATCGAGATCGCCTGAGACCGTGGCAGGAAAAGTAATATTCTTAGTAACTCCTACAAGGGTCAGATTCCCTGAGACATTGTATTTCATGTCTTCTACCTTCTCAAACTCTGTCACTTCAAAGGTCGTTGTCGGATGTGCTGACACATTGAAGAAGTCTTCGTTTTTTAAATGCCCTGTGAGCCGTTCGCTATCAGACCATGTGCTGTCCATATCAATGGTAAAGGATCCGCTGACGGGAGTCTGATCTACGAGCTTAAACCCTCCTTCAAAGGATTTAAAACCGCCTGGATGCGACTCCGTCACCTTTGACCCAATGAAATTGATTTCCGAATCAGGGGTAAACACATATGCTTGCGCTTCTGGCGCAGCCTGAGCTACTGACTTGGCGTCAGACACAGACGCATCAGCGGTCGTATCAGCAGGATTATCACACGAAACAGCGATAGATGAAGCTGTAGCGATCAAGAGTAGTTTGGTTTTTGTCATATTGTAATAATAGTAAGGTGAAATAGTTAATTCAGGTAAAACAAGATGAATCTAGCGTCAGAATCAGTTGTTGCAAGGCTTTCGAAGACACGAGAGGTTTGGAAAGATGCTCCATCCCCTGCGGATAAAATGTCTCCATCAATCGTAAGACTCCCCTCCACAAGCTGAATCCATGCGCAGCTTAAGGTTGTTGAAGGAAGCCGAAAGGAACCTCTAACAGTGGCAGAATAAATTTCCGCTTCTTG
>CAYUKP010000335.1:0-2016 GCA_964445335.1 uncultured Verrucomicrobiales bacterium | reverse complement strand
TTCAGGATTTTATTTTTCTTTCCTATTTATCTCTTTAGAAACTTATTTAGACGAGGAATGTGGAGGTATGGGGTGTACGCTTGGTCGATTGCGGCGACGACGGCGGCTTCTCGTTGGTTGACTGATGTGAAGATGTATGAAATCCATAAGGGTGTAAAATAATGAAAGAAGGACTCTCATTTGTAACGGCTGCAGATCATGGCTTTCATCAAGGTCTAGAAGCACTGCTGAAAACATTTATGATCTCCAATCGAGAGTTAGCTCCATTACGACTCATTGTGATGGATTGTGGACTGAAGAGAGACTTCATGAGCTGTCTACAACAGGAGATGGATCGCTATGCGAAGGAGGAAAGGATAGAGATAGAGCTATCGTTCCCTAAGGTGGACTTGAAGCGTTGGCAGGTTTTTCCTCCACATTGGGGTAGCTATGCTGCGTATGCATTTCTGGAAGCAGTAGCGATGATAGAGACGAGGCATTTGGTATTTGCTGATGCTGATATGCTGCACTTTTGTCAGCTCACTCCAGTGCTCAAAGAGTTAGATGAGTCAGGATATAAGATTGCTGGCATTGTCGACGATGACTACAGCACCCTAGGCGCTGATTATTATGTTAACCACCTCTCGACCTTGTCTGCTAGTCAGTTAGGTAAGCCATATGTGAATACAGGTTATCTTGTTTTTGACCTTAAGCGTTTCTCGGCGGACGAGCTTTATTCTTTTGTGGAAAAGTTGGATTCTCAGCGTGCTCATCAACGCTTTACAGGGGTTAAGAAATTTAAGCATGATCAGACGATTTTGAATGCGTTTATAAAAGGGGAGTTTCTTGCTCTTCCCGAGAGGTATAATTATTTCTGTAAGGAGAATGCCCGCTTTATCGATATCGAAGAGCGTTCGAATTTTCATTTTGTCAGCCAGCCTAAGCCGTGGGAGCCTGGTGATCGAGAGGTCGTTGCTCGTGAATTGGTGTTTGGTACCGTGGAGGAGGAGTTGTGCGATAAGGATGTCACAGAGTTAAAGGTACATAGTGTTTTGGACAGCTTAGTGCTGAGGGGGCAACTCTTGGTTGCTCAATTAATGGGCAAAAAGAAGAAAGTGAAGCGGTACCAGCAAGCCCAGATTAACGCGGCTCAGTTACAGGGGCTCAAAGAGCTTATTCATTCATGGGTACAATAATGAGTGATCAGTTGCATGTTTGCCATGCCTTTGCTGGTAAGCCAAATTCGACGGGCCGCTTTGGTGGTCTTGAGAAGTATGTGATCGACCTTGCAACCGCTCAGGTTCATGCAGGGTTACAGGTCTCTGTGATTTGTAGTAAAGAATGGCGTCCTTACTTTCCCTCTGAGGTAGAGATTTATGAAGGGAAGTTAGATCGTTCTCGCTATAATCCATTGTTGTATATTGGGTTGAGTCAATTGGTTGAGCGTATTGGGCCAGATCTGCTTTCGGTCCATGCTAATAAAGCGGCTCAGATTTTTAATAGAGTTCGTGTTAAGGTGCCGCGTGTCGCAACGGTGCATAATGTGAAGAAGAAGACTTCGATGTTTGTTGGCTACGATGCGGTTATTTGTGGAAGTCAGTTGGTAGCGCAGTCGTTGGGTGATCTATCGGCTGAAGTGATTTGGAACACCGTAGCTAAGAGGTGTGAAGAGCATGTTGACATCGCGAGGAAATTAGAGCCTCCGTTTATTGGGGAGGGGAGCCCAATTTTTCTAGCTGCGGCGCGGTTTGTTGAAGCTAAGGGGTTTGACTTATTACTGGAGGCATTTGCGCAAACTAAGAACGGCTTCTTGTGGCTAGTAGGAGATGGTAAGCAGCGTAGAGATCTTGAAGATTTGGTCGCTCGGCATAAGCTACAGGGCCGTGTCTGGATGCCTGGATTTTTGGCATCTGAGGAGGTACTAGGCCTGATGCAGATGGCAGACTGTTTTGTCGTCTCGAGTCGCAATGAAGGGGGGCCTTATACCTTGGCTGAGGCCTTGCGAGCACGATGTGCAGTGGTGAGTACGAAAGTGGG
>CAYUKP010000334.1:0-2024 GCA_964445335.1 uncultured Verrucomicrobiales bacterium | reverse complement strand
GAGGGCTATGTTAAAGGCGTGGCGAATAAATCCGCCGAACGTAAAGGTTCTTTCTTCCTATCACTAGCAGAGGCGGTGCAGAACTAGGTTCGTCTCAGAGCTGTACCCCCCTCAGGTTTCGCCTCTAGAAGCGACAGGGTGGATCGCAAGACTCCCTCAACATAGGTCTACGGGATGCCAGACGAGCGCTTCGCGCCCGAGGCATTCCTCCGACAATATGTTGATATGAGGTCGCCCTTTTAGGGCTGGGGGAAGGGAGTTCTAGAGGTTAAGAACTCCTCCTAGAGCTGTATGTTCTCGTTTTTTAATCCACCTGAACAGTTACAAATACCCTCTGCGGAGGGTTCTGAAGGCAAATTGATGTTTCTATCTTCTTTGTCTTTAAGGCAGAATTTTTGACCTCCTATTATTTGTATGTTAAGTGTATAAGAGACGTCTGTTTTTTACGACTCTTATGTGACGAAAGTATCACACAAAGCGGGCTGTTTGCCCTTGTAGAGATTTGAGATCTTTTTAATATCCGATTGGGAATACATCACAACTGTATCTCAAATCCATATTCTATAAGATTATGAAACATATTACGAAGACAACACTTGCTCTAGTTGCTGGAGCAGTAGCTACGACAAATGCTCAAGTTGCTAACTTACCTTCAGGAGTTATTGATGTAATTGCGGATGCAAATACAAATAACGGTGCTCTAACAGGGGTGACATTTGATCAAACTTATGGTGTATACATTGTAAGAGATCAGGCTACTTGGGCAACAGGTCAATATGTTGTTTCAAAGCCAATTTTTGTTTTTGATAGCAATGGTGGACAGCCTGCTGAGTTGACGATTGAGCCGGGATCTATCGTGTTTAATACCGGAGCAGCGGCAAGCCCAACTATGGGTGATGACAGTTATGGTGCCCTTATTGTGTCTCGTAATGGTAAGTTATTTGCAGAAGGGACTGCTGATGCGCCTATTTACTTCTCAACAAGCCGTTTTCTTGAGTCTATGCGTAATGTAGATATTGATGGAGATGGGGTGACAACTGCACCTACCTTAAATACCAGAGGACAATGGGGTGGTATTATTCTCTTAGGAGACGACTTTGTCGCCAACTATAGCACATCAGTTACGATCGGAGGAGTAGCGCAGTCGAAGCCTCAAAATATTAATGTCATTGAAGGGTTCCTTCCTTCCGTTGCATTCAATCAAGACCAAGACGGTGATGGATTGAATGACCTTTTAACATATGGTAATGCAGCTGGGACAGATAATAAAGCTCACAGTGCTGGTTCTCTTAAATACGTTTCCATTTCACATGGAGGAATTGATCTTGGGGGCGGAAATGAAATCAATGGTTTGACCCTTGCTGGTGTAGGTGCAGGAACAGAGCTTTTTGCAATTGAGGTTCTCTCAAATGCAGATGATGGAATCGAGTTTTTCGGAGGTTCCGCAAACCTTCGTGGAGGGTTTGTTGCGTATCAGAAGGATGACGCGTTGGATCTTGATGAGGGATATTCTGGAAATATCCAATACTTTGCTAATATCCAAGATCCAGGGACAACAGGTTCCGCAACCGATTCTGATCACGGTGGAGAATGGGACGGAAATAGTGGGGGGACCGCTGCTAATAAGCGTTCGATGCCTATTATTTCAAATGTTACTCTTATTGGTGACAATGATGGCGATCCTGCGATTAAATTTGATGACTTCTTTGGTGGATACCTTGCGAACGCCGTTATCACGAACTTCGCAGACTTAGTGGAAGTAACGGCTGATTATGCGCCAGATGCATATAATGTCGGGCGTAATTTCTTCAGTGTTTACACTGATGTTACCGATAATAGTGAGAACATAAATGAGTCGTTTTTCGCTTCTCAAATGACACAAAATTCAAACTTAGGTCTTGGAGTGATAGATCTTGATAATAATAAGGCGGATCCAGTTCCTACGGCGACATCTTCTATCTTGAAGGCTAATGGTGCTCCTGTTCTAGACCTTGCTGCTGATTATGGGCTTGATTACTTCTGGG
>CAYUKP010000333.1:0-2030 GCA_964445335.1 uncultured Verrucomicrobiales bacterium | reverse complement strand
CAGAAACTACACCTCCCTTAACAATCAGTAAAAGCCAACAAATCCACGCACCCCACTTTTACCCTTGCCACTCTCCTCCATCCCTTATAAAACCTAACCTCAACACCACGAACACTCCTTTACAACCAGCCCAATGCCAAGTGCGTATATCACCACGGGGGGAGTGATCTAATACTGTTCTGCTAAGGAAGTCTATGTCTCACCAATACAAGCGGCGGACTTATGATGAGGCGATGGAGCTCGCGCAAGCTCGCTTCCGTGCAGAGGTTCGAGATTATCTGACTGACGAAGAGATCGAGGAGATGCGCACGAAGGGAACCGTTACCGGAGGCTCTTTTGGAGATGATTGGGTATTAGAGCTGGGCGACGGCCCAGACAAACGGCTTCACTATGAGTATCAAGTTTATCTGCCTAGCGATGAGTGTCCTTACATCGAAAAATATTATGCACGGATCTTGGTAACTCGAGACCGCGATTCGAATAGCGTTTGGATTAAGTGGAAGCCTCCAGTTCCCGAGTATAACGGCCCGCACTTTACATGATCTTTCTTTTCTCAGTTGAAGACCGATTCTCTATCGAAGGACGCGGAATCGTCTTGGCCCCGGGTATTCGACGCAATCAAGATCTCCCGATTGTTCGCGATGGAGCAAAGATTCGGCTTCGTAAGCCGGATCTCACAATCGTAGATACCTTCATCAAGGCCATCGAGATGATTAGATATCGTCCCGAAGTGCCGCCGGAGAAGCGCACGGTGCCAATCCTACTGCCCAAGGACTTCCACAAGTTCGATGTCCCGATTGGAACGGATGTTTACCTCGTAGGCGACGAAGATCAAACTAAGGCAGAACAAGCAGCAGCACACAAATCTGACCCGTGCGGTGAGTGACATGTGAGCGGCGTTGCTCCGACGGTGCGTTCTGACAGTTTGGAAGTCTTTTGGTTTGTCGGGTCAGATTGTGTGTGCTAGGACGTTATGCAAAATATGTTACCTGATGAATATCAACATCAATTAGATGCGGTGAGAGAGGACTTAGCTCATTGCATAGCTAGGTTTCATGCTGTTCAGGTTTTAGACCAGAATCGTTTTAGCTCACTTCAGGGTAAGTTAGATACGCTGGTTGCTATGTCCAAAGGCCGTTGGTTACTACCAAAGGACTTATTGAAAGATCTCTATTTTTTCCAAGGATCCCTTGAGAATATCAAATACGCTGTGAATCCAGAGTTACAGTTGGAGTGGAGCAAGTATTTCTCTAAGGTATTCTTGGCTCTACTTAATGATGAGTCTCTCGATGAGAGAGTTCCTGGAGTGCCACGTATCATTTAATTTACTAGCATAACAAGCGGCATCAGACCAATTCCTAACCCGCGTCTAGGTTTGACAAGTCTACTCGCTCCGATGTAGCTTTCAGTATTGCACAGCTTAAAGGTTCCTATGGTTAGGAATCGGCTGTGCCTAGACGTTGGATAGTAAAATATGAATAAGTTCCGAGAAGTAGATGGCTGTTTTCATGATGATCCTATCATTAATACCAGCGACAAGGGACTCATAAAAATTTTAGATAATAATACGAGTATTAAGCTTTGGGATGAGTTTATAAGCCATAACAATCGTCATTTTATGTTATTAGGTGATGATGAGTGGCCTTCAACTATTGTGAGAGATGAAAATATGTTGCATTTTTGGCAAGACGATTGGAATGAAGATAAAGCCAAAGGCTTTAAAGACTTGATGTCTGAGCTTATTAAAGATTCCACTGAAAACATTGTATATTTCTTTTATATGCGAGAGCACTGTATTGAAACTACATGGGGTGTCTTTTGCAGGAATTGGATTAACTTTCTATATGAAGATGAAGGTTGCATATTAACCTTCAAAGATTCATTAGATTCTATAGTCTTTAGTAATGGTAAAAGCTGGTATGGAAAGAGATCACCAAAATAAATTCCAATCGGGTAGGAACGGGATTTTAACCCGCTCCCCCCACACCACCACTCATACAATACCGAAGGGATAGCCGAAGGCAAATCGC
>CAYUKP010000332.1:0-2033 GCA_964445335.1 uncultured Verrucomicrobiales bacterium | reverse complement strand
AGTCAGCGAGACATCAAGATATACTGCACTCACTAACATGGAGAGTAGAGGGATCGCATAAGACGCTGCTGCTACGATCACAAAGTTTCCAGCCTTCAGAGCATAATCCCACAAGCTGTAAGCCAACATCGTTGCAATCCCCATCGCTACAACTTCTAAAGATGTAGACATTGTCCAACCTCTCGGCTCATCTACCCAACAACTGACAAACCCAAAGACCACAGCTGTCATAAGCATGAAGAGCGGAACACCATTCAGTTGACCAGCCCATTTGCGTGTAAAGACAGAATACAACCCCCATGTCAAAGCGGCCACGAGAGCTAAAACATAAGCCAACGGGTTCGAATAAACATTCGCAAGAAACGCCTCCCAGCTCACTGTCGAGCTATTAGTTAATACCAGAAACACGCCCCCCAAGGCTAAAAGAGTTCCCGGAACAAGAAGCCAATTGGTTTTGTAACGTAAAATCACTAAAGAACTTAAAATCGTAATCGCCGGCCATAGATAGTTAATAAGGCCAACCTCTAAAACCTGACTTCTCGAATCCGCAATCCCAACAGCCATTGATAAGGACACCATACATAAGACAAAGAGTCCTCCGCAAACCACTACATATGATTTAGAAACGTTGCGTAGCGTCTGACGCTTCTGAGATGATATGACAAACGAAACCATCGCACATAAGGAAGCTACGGCATAGATTCCAGCCCCTCCTGTGAAGAGTCCAATTGTCTCTGAAATGCTACGAAGAAGCGCAACGGTTAGACTCCATAAAAAAATCGCAATAAACCCACTAATTGTCGCAATAACCTTAACTTGAGAGGATGCATCACCTAATTTCATAACAACGCAAGATGTATGTATTTGTTCATTTGGAATGATTACAAATGCCTTATAGTCAACAAATAATGCAATAAAATCATCTAGCGTCACCTCTGGCTAAAACACAAAAATATCATTCTAAAAAAGGTCGTTTTCTCTTCACGCTCTCTTCAGGAATACTGCCCTGAATCAGGAGCAGTTTGAAAAAATCTATTTTCTACTATGTCTGGTTAAGGCTCATAAACATCCTTAAAATTTTGATTATCAGCCAAGAGCCAATTACCGCAAAAGGATAGATCGTTACACTAGTGAAACCACCCAAAGAGAAGACCATCTCAGGAAAATTCATAGGACTCATATCAAGATGGTGCTTCACTGAATCAGGGAAGGCTAAAGCAATTGTGTAAGTGATGAGCAAAAGAAACATTAAGCCGATTGCTTGAAATAGAAACGCCCATTTTGCGATTTCTGATATTGTTAATGATACAAACTTTGGTGCCATTATTTATGCCTATCACTTGGTCTATTCCATGCAGAGCTTAACTCACTAAAAGCTATCTTTGGAATTCTCTCCAATTATCGTGCAAGCGAAGATCTTGTGTAATATCGATTCTGAGAAACATAGCTTTTCCAGCCCCAGTCATCTCGGCAGAACGTATTGAATGCCTCTGAATCAAGCTTAATCTCATCCTTCGTGCACATTGTGAACATATCGATTGCTTGATCATACTCGTCTACATGCGATTCAGGACAATCTGTTTCTAAATCTCTCAAAACCTTAGGATAGCTTCTGCTCTGTGATGGATCCAAACTATTCATAGCGGCTGCCAAATCCTCCTGCCATACTAAAATTGCGGCTTCAAACTCTTGCGCGTGTTTCTTGCGGTTTGCCTTTAAGCGCTCTAATAGTTCCGATGTTTTAACTGTTACGTGAATATCAATATCCCCGTGATTACTGCTTGTCATTGCCATGTCTTAAAAGGTAATTATTTTGTAGAAAACGTAAAGTCTAACTACCGCTTAAACAAGCTTTGTCTGTAACTATTCAGGTGTATTGAAAAAACGAGAACATATAGCTCTGGGAGGAGCTCTTAACCTCTAGCCCCCCTTCAACCAGCCCTGCTAAGGGCGACCCGATAACAGCGTAGTCCGTAACGCAGTGGAGGGCTACGTAACTTACGAAACCAGAAACACAAGGTCTGGAAGACCGG
>CAYUKP010000331.1:0-2041 GCA_964445335.1 uncultured Verrucomicrobiales bacterium | reverse complement strand
GTAGCGAGAAAAAACACCCGTGGCATGACCGTCCCGGTCATGACCACCACAACCTTGAGCGCTAGCGAAACATTTGTTTTCCTAGCGCTGGGGATAGTTGACTAAGATGCCACCTTAACGAGAGCACTTTATAGCGCACGCCCATAACACATCATGAAAACTATAGTATTGGCAAACAGAGTGGACGGAAATGGTCTCACCGTTTTATTGAATCAACTCGCCAATTTTCGTGACGAACAAGAAGTTTGCTTAGACTTCCATAAATTATGTCGAGTAACTCCGGCAGGGTTAGTTACGATGACTGCATGGGTGAGCGATCGTAATCTGAGAGGACTACACACTTCGCTCATACGCATTCAGGACTGCCCCATTAAGGAATATCTACAGCGGATGAATTTTGCTACACTCTGTGGAATTAATGACATGGAAGAAAGATTTCAGCGGCACGACTCGAGAAAACGGTTTGTCCCAATGATAGAAATCCCACGAAACACAGACGAACTTGCCATAGAATTAGCAGACTTGATAGCGCCAGGTGGAGATGACTTTGATAACCCTAATATGGGATTGTGGGATGCCGCCCAATATGTAGCTACTGAATTAACCAACAATGTCCGGCAACACGGGAGAGGGAAAGGGTTTATCGCCGCTCAAACTACCAAAGCTGATGGCATGGTAAGAATTGCTGTCTGTGACCATGGAATCGGAATTCGCAAAAGTTTAAGTGATGGTAGAAACGATCTCCCTGATGGGATTAGTCATGCAGAAAGTATCGTCAAAGCCTTAGATGCTCGAATCTCATCCAAAGGGCAACCCTCAAATGAAGGTGTAGGACTGACACTCACCTCCCATACGGTCAGCTCTATGAACGGACAAATGCTCATCTGTAGTGGAAATGGGGTTGTCATTACACAACAGGACGGCCCCCCTGAAATACAAGATACACTTCCACGCAATGGGATTTCAGGAACATTAATCACCGTAGTCTTCAAGAAATCTCAAGCCGAAGCCTTCAACGATCGCCTACACGAAGCCAAAGAAATAAAAGGGCTCTTGCAAAATGCCTCAAACTCTGTTAACTTCCTCTCATGACACGTAATATCTCCATTTACAACACCTTTGGCAGAACTGCCAGTGACGGAGAATTAGCATACGCGTTTCGCCTAAAGGAGCTGAATCGTTGCTATGCAAATAGTGAGCAGATCACCTTAGATTTCACGAATTTCCGTATGTCGAACAGCTCTTTTATGAATGCACTGATCGCACCATACTTTGCAGAGCATGGAGAAAAAGCCTTAGAAAAATTCAGCTTTAAAGGTTGTAGAGGCACCGTCAAGGTTCTAGTCGAAGGAGCTGTCTCTCTAGGCTTAATCAAACACCGTGAATCTACAGCCAGCAGCTTTTAATCTGTGAATCACGCGTACCAATGGACACCTTCACTCTTATGCTCTACATCGCCTCTGTCGCAGCGGCAGTTGCTATCGCTTGGGCAAGTGAGCGTAGCAAAGTGTTATGGTTCTTTGTATGCTTATTCTTTGGTATCATTGGGTTGATGGTGCAAATCACACTGGTCATTATAGACCAGCAGACCGAATTAAAAATGCTCCGGTCTAGGCTAACACGACTAGAACCAGCACCCACAGGTCAGCTCCCTACCGATATTCGTTCTAGCCCAAAAGATCCTGTCACACTCATGACCTCTGAAAAAGAGTAAGGACGGACAATGTCAGAGGGGGCGTTCATGGAATCGTGAATTTCTGTCGACCTCTTATGTTTTACCGGCTTCTGCACATTGCACTATCATTTAGACTGTTGTAGGTCCTTTGGGCCATTATCCAGCACGAAATCGTAAATTCCTGTCGGCCTCTTACGTTTAGCCAGCTTCTTTACATTGCGCTAACGTAACTATTCAGGAGGGGCAAAAGAGGTCCAGTGCAGAATAGAAATACCACAATAGACTTCGCAGGAGAGCCTTACACTAAGGGTAATCCGTCAAACTTCGCAACACGATCTCCCCGATAGGGGAGACCTCTGCGCGAAG
>CAYUKP010000330.1:0-2048 GCA_964445335.1 uncultured Verrucomicrobiales bacterium | reverse complement strand
TAAACATTACGGTAAAAGTAGAGCGTATAGGGTGGCCTGATGAATTTATTGAGCATGGCAAGATTCCTGTCTTACGAGAGCTTCACGGCCTTACCGTGGAAAACGCCTGTTCCAAAGTCTTGGCTCATTTAAACTAATAAACTCAACCAATCAAATGAACCACATAGGTTCGTTTGATTGGTTGATAAGTTTGTCAAAGGTAATACTTTTGGCCTTAGATCTGAAGCTTTCTGATAAATCTCTCCAGACTGGGTCAAGAATTATTGCAGACTCTCCTTGTATGCCAGCGTGTTGTTCCAAAAGTTGAGGTTCTACTGAAGCGATAACATCAGCTAAACTGATACGTGAGGGGGAGCGGGCAAGTCGGTACCCCCCGTCCTTCCCTCTTTTACTCATAACAATTCCTGACTTTTTAAGATCTGTTAAGATTTGTACTAAAAAAGCAGCTGGGATACATTCTTTTTTTGAAACATCATCTAATTTTAAAACTCTTTTCCCATCATAAGACTTTGTGAGTTGCAAGACAGCACGATTAGCATAGTCTAATTTAAGGGATATTCTCATATAGACCAAACTATTAACTTAATGTTCGAACATTCTAAAGATAAATCCTTCACATCACTTCATATGTTGCACCCTATAAATTTAGAGGAGTTTTGGGCGAAAATAAAAGAGGAGGCTCACCAAGTAGTAGAAAAGGAGTCTGTACTAAAGCCTTTGATAGAGCAAACTATTCTATCTCAGCCTAATTTTATTTCATGTATTAGTGCGAGGCTTTCACGAAAACTTGCGCGATTAGACATGCCTCAAGACGAGGTAGAATGTGTCTTACTAGAAGTCTTGAAAGAGAATTCTGATATTGCGCAATTTATAGCTCAGGACTTACAAGCTATTTATGATCGAGATGCGGCGTGTAATTCACCTTTAGAGCCTTTATTATTTTTTAAAGGATTTCACGCGATTACCAATTATAGGATTTCACATGTTCTGTGGAATAATGGGCGAACTGCGTTAGCTTTATATTTCCAAAGTATTGGAAGTGAAATTTTTCAAGTAGATATACACCCAGCCGCTAAAATAGGCTGCGGGATCATGTTAGATCATGCCACAAGTTTTGTTGTAGGAGAGACAGGTATTATTGAAGATAATGTTTCGATCCTTCATGAAGTAACTCTTGGCGGGACTGGTAAACAATCTGGTTTGAGGCATCCTATTGTAAGGTCAGGTGTGTTAATTGGAGCGGGCACTAAAATACTTGGCCGAGTGGAAGTCGGAGAAAATGCTAAGATCGGCGCTGGGAGTGTTGTCTTGAATGACGTCTTGCCTAACACCACTGTGGTTGGGGTGCCTGCGTCTGTTGTCGGGAGATCAAATCAATGTAAGCCGGCTTTAGATATGGAGTGATAAAGTTTCTTCTTAACCTCAGCTCATTGGGGGTAACGATAGATAGACATTTAAAATAAAATATCGTGGAGTGTTTAACATAATGATGTGACACTCCACGATATTTTTAAAGGCTACAAAAATGAACTCTTTAAGATTATGTGGGTTCTCGTAAAAATGTAGGAATATCTAGGTCTTCACCTTCATAAACATTAGGGTCTTCACCTTCAAACCTTCCTTTAGGTCTGCCAAAGAATTGAAGATCTCCCTGACTGGAGAACAAGTTTCCTTCTGGCTCGATCTTAGGTCTCTCTGATTTAGTCTCCATACCTGCGGAGCCTGAAAAATAGTTCGGGTCTTCAGGGGGGGGACTAGATTTGGCGTGTGATACCTCATGTTCTCCAAGACTTGGTTCATCTTGAGCACTCGTAGAAGAATGTGACTCAAATAAGCTTAGGAACTTACGAGATTTCACTTGAAAATCCGAATCTTCTACTTGTTCAGTAGCTGGAGTTTTACGTTCAAATAAATGGGCAAACCTACGCTTAACGGGGTTTGAAAAGAGAGGCTTATGTTTTTTGACTGGAGGCTCTTCCTTAGTGGGTTCTTCTTGCCTTTCGGTACTGAGGTCAAGATTTGGCTCAGGTACTTCAATTTCTGCTAAG
>CAYUKP010000329.1:0-2052 GCA_964445335.1 uncultured Verrucomicrobiales bacterium | reverse complement strand
CAGATTTATGGATGATTTATTGCAACATTGTAGAGAGCACGGCTTGCGTATCACCGTTAGCCTTCGTGCCGTCTTACTGGCTCTCTCAAAAGCTGAATTACCCCAATCTTTGCAAGATTTAGAAATGACGGAGCATCTCAAAGATGCCTGTGACCGAGCCACAATCTTTCGGATTTTACAACGCCTTGAGGGTATCGGCCTCCTACGTAGATTAAACTTCTCACATTCAGCAGCGAGATTTGCCCTCAACTCTGGAGAAGGCCATAGCGAATACCTGATTTGTAGAATTTGTGGTGATGTCCAGATCTTAAACAAGTGTTGCCCTGTCAAGCAACTTGAAGAGCAATTAGCTGAATCGTCTGGCTTTACCGCATTAACACACGAACTCACCTTCTACGGAGTTTGTGCGTCATGTAGTACTAAACCATAGTCTCTGATTTAGGCTCCCTTAAGAAAAGGTCTTGGATAACCTGTTGCGGCTCCAAGTTCTCATAAATAATTGAGTAAACGGCTTGGATTAAAGGGGTATCTAAGGAAAGCTCTTGAGCCTTCTCATAAATCGACTGGGTATTTTTCACCCCTTCTGCAACCATACCAAGGAGCTGTTCAGCTTGTTGAACGGTAAGCCCTCTAGCGAGAGCAAGCCCGACTTGGTGATTACGTGAATGCGGAGAGTAACAAGTCGTTACCAAATCCCCCAACCCCGACAGCCCAGCAAAGGTTTGAGGGTCAGCACCTAGAGTTTCCCCAACTCTAGTCATTTCTGCTAGACCTCTCGTCACAAGAGCTGAAATCGCATTATCACCTAAATTTAGTCCCTTTGCTATCCCGGCAGCGATAGCGAACACATTCTTCATCGCCCCCCCCCACTCAATTCCAATCAAGTCGGAACTGGTGTAACTACGAAATGAAGGAGACTTAAATAAAGCCTGGAGCATAGTTGCCGTCTCTATATCCTCACACCCAATAACGGTACATGTCGGAAGCTGGCGCGCTACCTCCTCTGCATGATTTGGACCAGAAAGAACAGCAACTGTATTATGAGGCAGTTCCTCACCAATAATCTCGGTCATTCTCAGACCAGACCCTCTCTCAATCCCCTTAGAAACAGTTACTATGGGAATATGTGCAGGTAAACCTTGTGCGCTGAGGGACCTTGAGGTCTCACGGATCGCAGAGGTTGGAATAGCCAAAACCAAGATATCGGCTTCACAAGCCTTCGATAACTCAGTCGTCGAGCACACGTTTGAAGGCAATTTAAGGTCCCTAAGGTACTTACTATTGACGCCCCTTTGATTAATCGAATCCGCTACTTCTGTAGAGCGTGACACAAGACACACTTCATCACACCCTGAGGCTACGAGACTCGCTAATGCTGTCCCCCAAGATCCTGACCCAATAATAACAACTTTTGATACCTTCATCCTTACCTTTAATAGAAGCAGAGTTTAGGGCTTTTTACCAAACCTGTTTTCGGTTCCTTTTAGTAAGCGTTGAATATTACTGCGATGCTTCCAAATCGCCAAAGTTGCAGAGACTAGAGCAAGAACCAAAAGAGGCTTATTGTAAGTACCTGCCTCCCAAAGTGACGGTTGCGCTGGATCATTATTCACATGGTGATGGTTTGCACCCCAGAAGACCACTGCAGGAAACGAGCCTGCTGCTACAATACTGCCCAACGCCACATATCGCGTGCTAAAGGTTACTACAGCCCAAAGGACAATCATAATCAGTAGGCCGATTGGCATGAGCGCCGCAATGACTCCAGCAGAGGTTGCGATGCCTTTTCCTCCTTTAAACCCAATCCATGGAGAATAGTTATGCCCCATGATAGCACAGAACCCCGTGATCACATGCAAAGCCTGCACAAAGGTTTGTTTATCACTTGGTAGATAAGTACGTAGCCCCTCTAGAAAGGCAAATTGGTTCAGAGGGTTTTTCCCTTCAATTCCTAGAACGTTGATGATCAGTAAAACGGGTAACGCGCCTTTAGCTAAATCTAAAAAGAAGCACGTAATCCCCTCCTTCTTCCCCACTGTTCTAAACACATTG
>CAYUKP010000328.1:0-2060 GCA_964445335.1 uncultured Verrucomicrobiales bacterium | reverse complement strand
AGGCGAGCTCATTCCGTAATATTGATAAAAATGAGCAGGAGGGCAAGGAGAATGGCTGCGATGAAGAGTAAGGAGAAGCTTTAACGTACATCTGCAGCCAAGTGCTTGATACTGTTTAATGGGCGCAAAATTTCTTTATTAATCGATTAAGATAAAAACTTGATATTTATTTTATTGAGTGTTTGTTGACTCTATGAGGTTTTCTTTTTTAAACTTAATTGTCTTATGTGTTATTTTCTCTGGTTTTTCGTACTCGGAAACTACTGATCAGGTTCTGAGTGATATTGTTACGCTCTTAAACAAAGATATAAAGCGCCTTGAAGCCGAGAATGCTAAGCTTAATGAGGAAGAGAATCAGACTCAAGCGATCAGAGAAAATGAGGCTAAGCTGAACTACTTAGAGCGTTATCTTTCGACTTACGAAGTTACTATTCCTCAAATGATAAAAGAGGGGAACTATTCGGAGTTAGTGAACATTGTAGAGAGCTCGAATAGGTCCTATCAAAGCCAATACACACCAGAGGGGTACCAAGCGATTAAGAGAAAATTTTATGTCCAGGTGATCAATCTTAGGGCGAAGGAAAAAGAACAAATGATTCAAGCGTTCACTGCTCAGGTAAAGAAATTCAAGGAAAGGCTAAAAGAGCGTATTACCAATAGTAAATCACCAGAAGATTTAGATGACTTTTTGAAAGAGATTACAGAGTTTAAGGAAGAAGCGTCCAAGAATAAAGACCGCTATGACAGATCGTCATATCATATTTCTCAAAGATTAGACCCCATACTAAGGCTTGCTAGTGACTGGCAGGAGTATTTACTGTATTTGAAGTTAGGGAATTACAAATCTGCAAAGAATAGTATGAGTCGAGCAAAGAATCATGTGTCGACATTACCTATCGTTCCTAGATCATTCATTCTGTATAAGGAGGCTGAGATTGATACGCTAGAGAGTCGTGCATTAAAGGGAGAGCTTTCACAAAATCAAGTAAAGCCTGATTCTGAAAAGTCGCCGGTAATGTTCGCGCCTGAGAGATGGCTACACGAATACCAATCGCTGGCACAACTAGAGGAGTTAGCAAACAAAATGAAGGAGTACGGAGTCCATAAGGATCGTAACTATAAAAGTACGTCTGAATCCATCCTAGTGCTTATAGACTGTTACCAACGTAGTCTGAAGCTTATAGAGGACGGAGAGGTCGCCCTAGGGGTGATTAAAGCGAATGCGACATCGAGTCAAAATAGTAGATACAAGGTGTGGAATACATTGATGAAAGATGAGTTACGGTACAGAGGGCTTTACGCGTATGCTCCTGAAGAGGTTAAGACTCGATTGAAGAATGGGCGCCTTGTGGAATCTGCAGAAATTGCTTCCAGCTATTATCAGCAGCAAGGAGACTGGGAGCAAATGTGGATGTATCTTAAGGCGTTAGACGAGCTATTCTTTGTCGATAGATCATATAATCGCAATAAAGGAGCTGTTCCATGGCTTAAGGAAGATATTGCTGCTGTGGAGAGCTATCGTAAGGCATTAAAGTACGAAACAGCTGGAGAATACGCAGCTGCTTTTAAGAGCTACAATGCGGTCTTGGGGACAAGTGGACGTTTTGGTCCTTTCGCAGAGGCTGAGAAAGCTCTGATAAATCTTAAAAAGGAGCATGGAGAGGAGGTAAAGGAAGCTATAGAAAACGCTAAGGCAGAGAGTCTCGAGGCCAGAACTAGACTAGAGGCTGCTAGATTAGCGGCGTTCTCTCATCGTAATAGAATGAATCCAGATGGGGGCTTAGATTTACTTGATAATAAGACTAAAACGCAACTGGAGTCGCTTATGAATAAGTATGTTAAAGAACAACTCAACGTGTACCTAGAAAAGAGAGAGACTAAACCTTCTTTGCCTAAGGAGAGCAAGTAGCCGCTTTTCACCAGAGAGGAAAATGGCTTCTAACTAAAAAAACGCACCTTAATGAGGGTGCGTTTTGTATGCTATCATTGATAGGCTTATGCCTTGGCGACGAGGGCGGTGCCGTGGATGGTGAGGCCGTCGAATCCGTTTTTCATGAAGT